>NZ_RZSA01001095.1:0-2024 GCF_003998075.1 Mesorhizobium sp. M2A.F.Ca.ET.037.01.1.1
ATCTAAGCGCGCTCGCAAAAAACCTCAGCCTTGACGCGATGGGCCCTTCGGATTCTACGTGCCTTCCGCGGCGCCCTCCATCGCCACTGAAAACCAAGCGACGTCTGCGGCCATGATGGCTGCGAGGCAGGCGCGTGGGTGTCATTCGGGTAGACCTGAGGCGCGCATTGCTTCGATAAGACTCCTGCGAGCACCGGCGCGCAACCGATGGCGGAGCACTGACCGGTGCTGCTGAAGTTGGGTTGCAGTTGTATCACGCGCTCGGCAGCCGCTTTCCCATTCAACGGATGGACACGGCGCTGGATCAGCGTTTTGAACCAACTTTGGCGAACCGCTCTGTAGCCCCTTGGCGAATAACGACTATGTTAGTCGCCAAGGGTGGTTGTTTTCTGCAGGAAATCAATACGTTACTGGCTGGTTCGCCAATCCGTTTCCTTCGTATTCTCTCGTATGGTCTGGCGAACCTGAGGATCACGAGGAGGGCTAATTCAATCCAATCGGGTCAGCCGTCACCTGCCAAGAAAGCGGCACTGATTGCTTTGTTGACCTGATATCAATGCGACTGGTTTGGGGCCGTTAGCGGAACTCCGGTTTAGCGATGATTGAGCTATGAAGCGGACCTTCCAGCCAGCATATTCTCGACGCTTCGCAAGCTGCAAACCTCACCTCAACGGCCTCAACGGCTGGGACATAACGGCGCGGAGCTATTCGCCATTGGTGCCATTTATCTTGGGGAATAGGAATTCGAGACTGCTGATCCGATGCGCAGAGCTGTTTAGCCGGCCACGTCCAGAATGCCTTGGTTCTTCCGTTTTGCCAGCAGTTGCGTCAGCCAATCCGGATCCATTGCCGGCACGGAAGAGAGAAGCCGTTCTGTGTAGGCAACCTGAGGTGATGTCAGGATCTCGGTTTTCGAACCGTGCTCCACCACCTTGCCTTGGTGCATGACGACGACCTCGTCCGCGATTGCCCTTACTGTCGCGATATCATGGGTGATAAAGATGTAGCTGACGCCGAGTTCGCTCTGTAGGCGTATCAGAAGCTTCAAGATTTCTTCTTGCACAACTTGATCCAGTGCCGAGGTGACCTCGTCACAGATGATGAGCTCGGGATTCGCAGCGAGCGCGCGCGCAATACAGATCCGCTGTTTCTGGCCTCCCGACAATTCACCGGGCAGCCTATCAAGGAAACTTTCGTCCATCTCGATCATATGCATGAGTTCGCCGATCCGGCGGTCGCGCTGCTCCCCTTTTAGGCCTAAATAGAACTCAAGCGGACGCGCGATTATGTCCTCTACAGTCTGGCGAGGGTTAAGCGCGCTGTCCGGCGACTGATAGATCATCTGAATACGCCGCAGCAGATCTTTCGAGCGTTGCTTTAAGGACAGGGGAAGCGGCTGGGCGTCAAATGAGATCGAGCCCGAAATAGCGGGCAGCAAACCGGTAACGACGCGGGCGAGCGTCGATTTCCCAGACCCTGATTCGCCCACCAACGCTACCGTTCGGCCACGCGGAACCTTGATGGACACGTCCACCAGCACCTTAACCCTTCCAGCATAAGCGGCGGTTACATTGTCGATGATCAGTAAATGGTCCCGGGCCTCAATCTCTGGCTTGGCGAGCTTTCGCACAGCCCAGAGCGTCCGAGTGTATTCCTGGGTGGGGGCTGCAAGCATCTGCCGTGTGCCCGCTTCCTCGACAGTTTGTCCGTGGCGCAGGACCATGATCCGGTCTGCCATCTGCGCCACTACGGCCAGATCGTGCGTCACGTATATCGCCGCAGTGTTGAAATCTTCAACAATACTGCGGATTGACGCTAGAACCTCGACTTGAGTCGTCACATCGAGCGCAGTTGTCGGCTCGTCGAACACAATCAAGTCGGGCCGGCACGCCATAGCCATGGCGGTCATGGCTCGCTGTAATTGGCCGCCGGATACCTGATGCGGATACCGGAAACCTATAGTCTCAGGCTCTGGAAGTTGGAGCCGTTTATAAAGCTCCACAGCATCACGGTTGGCCTCACCT
>NZ_RZSA01001096.1:0-2022 GCF_003998075.1 Mesorhizobium sp. M2A.F.Ca.ET.037.01.1.1
CCTTCCCACGATAGGTGCTTCCGTGACCAGCTCCGAAGACCACGGCTCGCGGCACGCGGCTGTCAGGGAGGTAATTGGGAAAGCCGAGAAAGGAAGCGGTCATTTTCCGGATGCTTTCATTGTTATACGCCGCGGGTCGGCGGCAGCCAGGGGCCGGGTAGTTGCTTCAGCCCGGAGTTTTGCGACAATTCCCGTCTCGCGCAACACAGTGGGGCTACAGCGATGAAAAGCGTTCTGATGCTGGCGGTTTGTACTTTGCTCCTTGCCACCTTGTCGCTGGCAACGGCCGGGGAGAAATTACGGGCTTCGGACAAGGCAGCGCTTATCGCACGCGCGATGCGCGGCGGAAGCGTCCGCCGAAACCGTCAACACCGATCGCCAGAGCAGCATCATGGTCAGCTGCGCGCTCGACGCGACGGCCCGGCAGGCGCTGATCCTCGATGACGAGTTGTCGGATCTGCAGTGATAGGGCTGCGAGGAAGGGCGGTCGGGCTGAGATTGCGGCACGGCGCCATCCGAACATAAGTCGCATAAGATAGATTATGGAACTTGCGTATTACTCACTCCGAGAATTGCCGCGGCTCGCCATTGGCGCCATTGGCGACAAACTCTGTGGACTGGCTGCGTGCGCCGCCTCGCGAATTCGAGCTACCAGCCAAACGCAGGAATGACGGGCTGCGATACTGGCTGAGAGTCGCCGCTATCGCTCTGACTCGTAAGGAATTTCAACCACCATGCCATCATAGGCCGGCGCCACGTGCTCCGGCGTCTCGGCCATCACCACGGCGTAGTCCAGCGGCACGTGCATATGCGTCAGCACGGCCTTGTTCGGAGCCAGTTTCTCGATCCAGCCCAGAGCCTGGCCGAGCGACAGATGGCTGGGATGGGTGTTGTATTGCAGCGCGTCGAGCACCAGGATGTCGAGGCCCAGCAACCGCTCGGCGGTGGCGACCGGGAAATCGCTGATATCCGGGCAGTAGGCAAGCCCGCCGATGCGGAAGCCCAGCGAAATGATATCGCCATGGATCTGCGGCAGCGGCTCAAAGGCGAGGGCGCCCCCCTCGCCTTCGATCACCACCGGTCTCGCGTGATCGATGATATGAGCCTTGACGATCGGCGGATAGGAGCTGCCGGGCGGCGTCTCGAAGCAATAGCCGAAGGCCTGGCGCAGCCGCTCCATCGTCGGTTCGTCGGCGTGGATGTCGATCCTGTGCCGCTGGTCGTGCACAAAGCCGCGCAGATCGTCGATGCCATGGATATGGTCGGCATGCGGATGGGTATAGACGACGGCGTCGATACGCCGGACCGAAGCCATCAGCATCTGCTGGCGGAAATCCGGTCCGGTGTCGATGACGACCGTGGTGCGCGCGCCATTGGCGGCAATCCGCTCGACCAGGGCCGCCGTGCGCATGCGCCGGTTCTTCGGATTCGCGGGATCGCAATTGCCCCAATCGCCGGTGATGCGGGGCGTGCCGGGCGATGAGCCGCAGCCAAGGACGGTGAAGCGCAGCCGGTCGCTCATGTCCGCGCCATGTCCGGACGCGGCATCTTGGTGAACAGCCTGAAGAAATTGCCGGTGGTGATATCGGCGATCTCGGTTTCGCTGACACCGATGGTCTCGGCAAGAACCTTCGCCGTGTTCGTGACATAGGCCGGTTCGTTGCGTTTTCCCCGATGCGGGATCGGCGCGAGGTAGGGCGCGTCGGTCTCGACCAGGAGCCGGTCACGCGGAACATCAGCCGCGATAGCGCGCAACTCGGGGGAATTCTTGAAGGTCAGGATGCCGGAGAAGGAGACATAGCCGCCCAGCGCCACGCCGACTTCGGCCAGCCTGCGTCCAGACGAAAAACAGTGCAGAATGAAGGGGAAGGCGCCCTTCCCTGTCTCGTCCTCGAGGATCGACGCCATGTCGTCGTCGGCATTGCGCGCATGGATGACCAGCGGCAGGCCGGTCCGGCGCGCAGCGGCGATATGGGTGCGAAAACCTTGCGCCTGCGCATCGCGCGGCGCCTTGTCATAGTG
>NZ_RZSA01001097.1:0-2020 GCF_003998075.1 Mesorhizobium sp. M2A.F.Ca.ET.037.01.1.1
GCCGCGCCTTGCGCCCTGTTCGCCATGGGCGTCACGCTGGCGCTGAGGCCGCTCAACCGTGTGCCGCACGAGCTGGCATTGATTGCCGGGTTGAAGCTGATCGTCCATCCGCTGCTCTGCTATGTCGTGCTGAGCTGGATCGGCAATTTCACGCCGACCTGGGTCTTTTCAGCGATGCTGCTGGCGGCGCTGCCGACGGCGACCAATGTCTTCGTCATCGCGCAGCAGTACGACATATGGGTGCAGCGCGCTTCGGCCAGCGTGCTGATCACGACATGCTTCTCGGTGGTGACGGTGACCGCGCTGCTCTACGCGATCCGACACGGAATCCTACCGGCCGACCTCTTTCCGTAAGCCGCCGGCAATGGCGCGAAAGCCGCTGCCCGGCCGCAATCCCTCGCGCATGAAGAAGGCCCGCAGCGGCGCGAAGCTGCCCAGCGCATTGAGGCCGGCGCTGCGCGCCAGCTGTGCGGGCAGCATGTCGGACAGCAGCGACATGTTGAGCAGGTTCACCGCGCCGCTACGCGCCCATATGTCGGGTCGGCGCCTGGTATCATAAGCGGCAAGACTCCTGCTCGCCCCTGGATCGCCGCGGTTTTCGCCGGCGATTCCAATCAGATCGTCGATGTCCCTGATGCCGAGGTTGAGCCCTTGGGCGCCGATTGGCGGAAACACATGCGCCGCCTCGCCGACCAGCGCGACGCGATTCTGCGCGAACCGGGCGGGCGAAGCTGCCGACAAAGGATAGATCTGGCGGCCCGGCTCGACCGAGACCCGGCCAAGCACCGATTGCATCTGCTGCTCGATACGCTCCGACAGGATTGCATCATCGAGCGCGGCAAGCTCTTGCGCCGTCTCCGGCTTCACGACCCAGACAAGGCTCGATCGCCTGCCGGGCAGCGGCACCTGGGTGAACGGCCCTGTTTCGGTGTGGAACTCGGTCGACACGAAGCCGTGGTCGCTGCGGTGGCCGAAATTGAGGACAAGCGCCGATTGCGGATAAGGCCGCGCGAATGCGCGAATGCCGGCGGCCTCCCGCGCTGGAGACAGGCGCCCGTCGGCGGCGACCGCCAGGGATGCGGAGACTTCGCCCCCGTCGGCCAGCCTTGCACGGGCCTGGTCGGCGTCGAGGCTCCAGGATTCGACCGTGGATTTCAGCCAATGAATGCCGTCATGCGCTGAAGCCGCCTTAGCGAGGATCGGAATAAGGGCATTGTTCGGCAGATTGAGGCCGAACTGTTCCTCGCCGATCTCGCTGGCGCGGAAGGTCACGGTTGGGCTGCGGATCAGCCGCCTTGTGGCGTCGACGATGCGCATCACCTTGAGCGCCGCGGCCTGCGGCTTGAGCTCGGCAAGGACGCCCAGCCGTTCCAGAACTTTCAGGGCGGGGTTCATGAGCGCCGTGGTGCGGCCATCGGTGGTGTTGGCCTCAGGGCCCACCAGCGTCACCTGAAAGCCGGCCTGGGCAAAGCCGAGCGCCGCGATAAGGCCGGCCGGACCGCTGCCGGCAACCAGGATGCGGGCTCTGTCGTTATGATCCACGTCATGCTTCCACGTTGGGAGGCGCCCCGTCGGGCCCTTATCCAAGATATAGGTCGGATCAGCCGGCTTGATCAACGCGGCGATTCAGCCCATTCGATTGCCATGAGCGGGGAGCAGCAGGATTTCAACCATCTCGACCGCGCGGGGCGCGCGACGGCCGGCGTGGCGCGCAGTCCGCGCTTTGCGGTGACGCTCACGGTGGGTGTCGCCATCGTCCTTGCATGGTTGCTTCTCGGCGCGATGGCGATCCGCGGCGCTGAAGGCAGCCTTGCCGGCAGACCCGGCGATTTGCTGCTCAAGAATCTCCCGAGCCTGCCTTTTCCGGATTTTCTCGACCGGTTCTTTGCTCTCTGCCTTGCGCCGGCGCCGCTTGCCGGCCCGGCTGGCCTGCAGGTACCGGCGCTTGTGCTGATGTGGTTCCTGATGGCGGTTGCCACGATGCTGCCTTCCGCCGCGCCGCTGATCCGCACCTATTCGG
>NZ_RZSA01001098.1:0-2014 GCF_003998075.1 Mesorhizobium sp. M2A.F.Ca.ET.037.01.1.1
CTTCTTCTCGTTGGTCAGATAAACCTGATAGGCCCGAATATCCTCGCGCCCGAGCAAGTCCGGCGACTTGCCGAAGTGACGCGCAAACAGCGACACCTGCTGAAGATAGGAGAGTTGGGTGTTGAGCGCGAGGTTGCGCACCTGCATGTCCTCGCTCATGCGCTGGCGAAGTTGGGTCATGACAAGCTCCTTTGTCCGATGGAGGGGGCTGCAAGCAGCCACTCCATGCTGACGCAGTCGGAGCTTGTTGTGGACACATCACCAGCGCCACAGACGCGATCAAGTCACGCTGTCGGCACACACTCTCCTTGCCGCTCCGCGACTGCGGAGCGGGTTAGTCCAACAGCCGTTAGGTTGCGGCCAAATTTATGTTGCGTCTCCGGGGGATGAGCCAAGGATCTCGGTGATTTCCTTGGCCCAAGCCGCCACATAAGAACGGCGATGGTAGTTCGCTACAGGGCTTTCAGGAATGCCATCAATGACGGCAGAGATCGCTGCCGTGGGGGCTCTTTCAAGCCGCTGATATCAACCTTGGCCAACGCCTTGGCCTTCATTTCCAGATCAACCTCGGCGTAGATGTGCGTGGTGTCCAACGACACATGGCCGAGCCAAGCGCGGATGGTGTTGATATCGACGCCGGCACGCAGGAGGTGGACGGCTGTCGTGTGCCGAATCGTATGGGGGCTGACGCGCTTCGTGGCCAGGGTCGGCACGGTTTTGCTCGCCATGGCGGCATATTGCGTCACGACACGGTGTATTCCGAATCGTGTCAAAGGTTCCTTCATCCGCCCCAGAAAGACTGCATCGCTCCTATCCCGATCGGTCACGAGGCGAGCCAGCGATATCGCCGTCGCTGGCCACAACGGGCAGATCCGGATCTTGTTTCCCTTACCATGAAGGCGCACTGACGGAGACGCGCCCAGCTGAAGATTGCCGACCGTCAACTTTGCTGCCTCATCGGCGCGCGCACCAGTGTTGTAGAGGAATAGCAGCAGGGCATGGTCGCGCACTCCAGACCCACACGCCTGTCGGGTTGGCCCAGGAGCGCATCCATCTCAGCCTTTTCGAGATAGCCGATCGCGGCCTTTGCCGTCTTCTTGAATGGTATCGCCCTTATCTCGGAACACCAGGCCAGGTTGACCGGCGAACGCATGCCGATGAACCGTGCCAGTGAATGAATGGTCGCAAGCCGTTGGTTACGGGTTGCTTCGCTGCATCGGCGATCAAGTTGCAGATGGTCCAGGAATTTGCGGACGATTGCCGGCGTCAGCTCTTCCACCGTCATACGATCGATAGCACGACCTCCCTGCTTGCTTGCAAACGGCAGCAGCAGTGTAAGCGTGTCGCGGTAGCTGGCTTGGATGTTGCGGGAAAGATTGCGTTCGGCAACCAGGTGCTCCAACAGGAAACGACGGATCCACGGACCAAGGAGGCTCTCATCCTTCATGGTTGGCCCCCATTGCGTATTGCGCAAAGCGCTGGCTGGCTGCATCGAGGAGATCCGGCGTCATGTGCAGATAGCGCTGCGTTGATCGTATATCGATGTGGCCAAGGTAGGTTGCGAGTTGCGGGAGCAACCGTTGCACGTCTTGACCGGAGCGATACCAGGCAATCACCCGGTGCACGGCGGCCGTGTGACGAATATCGTGCAGTCGTGGCGGCCGAAGCTCGCCGATAGGGCAACTGATTCCGGCGGCTCGGCGGACATGCTGGAACCAGGAAATGACCCGCACGTAGTGCCACGGCCGGCCATCGCGCGTGGTGAACAACGGTGATTCTTGCCCGCGCAACAAAGGGAGAAGGCGCCGGCGCTCGATATGCGCAGCCAACTCGCAGTTGAGCTTTGGTCCGATCGGCACAAGACGCGTTTTGAAGAACTTCGTGTCGCGGACAGTGATGATCTGCTCGGTCAGATCCACGTCGTGCAGGACCAAGCGAAGCGCCTCGCCGATGCGCATACCGCTACCGTAAAGCAGTAGGAGAAGGGTACGATAAATTGCCGGCACCTGAGGAC
>NZ_RZSA01001099.1:0-2013 GCF_003998075.1 Mesorhizobium sp. M2A.F.Ca.ET.037.01.1.1
AGTTCATCGTCGTCTTCTTCCTCGCCGGCACCGAGCCGACGCTGCCGCTCTACATCTGGAGCCAGCTGCGTTTCCCGCGCTCGCTGCCGACGGTGATGGCGCTGGGAACGGCGATCCTTACCGTGTCCTTCATCATCGCCGGAACCGCCGAAATCCTGCGCCATCGCGGCCTCGGCGCCGCGCGCCGCAATCCAGCCTGAAGCACAACAAAGAAGAGGAGAACGAAAATGACAGTACACCTGAAATCGACAACCGGGGCCCTGGCGGGTCTCGCGGCCCTGGCCATGGCGCTGTCGTCGACGGTCGCTTTTGCCGCCGACAAGCTGCAATATTTCACCTGGTCGGGCTACGAACTGCCGGACTTCAACAAGAGCTTCCTCGCCGCGCATCCGGACGGCGTCGAGGCTACGATCTTCGGCGACGACGACGACGCCTTCACCAAGGTCAAGGCCGGCTTCCGGCCCGACATCGCGCATCCCTGCTACGACAAGGTGGCGCGCTGGAACAAGGAAGGCCTGCTGCAGCCGATCGACACCAAGCGCATCAAGAACTGGATTCGGTCTTCCCGGTGTTCAAGAACCTGCCCGACCTGCAGGCCGGCGACGGCAAGGTGTGGATGGTGCCGTGGGACTGGGGCAACACCTCGATCCTCTACCGCACCGATCTGGTGAAGAACCCTGAGGCGAGCTGGAACCTTTTGTGGGACAAGCAATATGCCGGCCGCATGGCGACCATCGATGCGGTCCATGACACGCCGATCGTCGCCGCTCTTCTGGCCGGCGTGAATCCCTTCGACATGACGCCGGACCAGATGGAGAAGGTCGCCGAAAAGCTGCGCGAGCAGCGGCCGCTGCTCTCCAGCTACACCACCGACATGACCTCGGTCGAGCAGGCGCTGGCGAGCGGCCAGCTGGTCGCCGCGATGACCTGGAACGCGTCGGCCACCTCGCTGAAGAAGCAGGGCGTGCCGGTCGAGTTCATGAAGCCGAAGGAAGGCATGCTGACCTGGGCCTGCGGCTTCGTCATGCTCAAGGACGCCAAGAACGTCGATCTCGCCTATGACTTCATAAACAGCCGGCTCGACGCCGACTCGGGCAAGTTCCTCATCCAGTCCTACGGCTATGGCAGCTCGCTCTCGACTGCCTTCGCCGGCGTGTCGAAGGACGAGCTCGACAAGCTGCAGCTGCCGGCGGACCCGGACGTGATGCTGAAGAGCACGATCTTCACCGGACCGATGAAGCAGAATGACGATATGGCCAAGATGTTCGAGAAGGTGAAGGCAGGGGGTTGAGGGCCAATTGCCGAAGGTGGTGCTGCCCCTCACCTGCCTGCCGGCATCCTCTCCCCGTATAGTGACGGGGAGAGGGGCGCTGTCGCCGGCGATTTCGCCAATCGCCGGCGTTGCAGGAAACGAGCCAGCGCCGCAGTCAGCCTCTTCTCCCCGTCTCTATACGGGGAGAAGTGCCCGGCAGGGCGATGAGGGGCGGCGCCACCGTCTGGCAAGATAAGAACCTAGTCACGAAGCCGAATTGGTCAGAAGCCGGCTTGCTTGACTGCAACAGGGACGAACGAATGGACATTTTTGACGAAGCGGCAACAAAACCGAAAGACGATGCTGACATCCGCGTCGGCCGGCGGGTGCGGGCATTGCGCCTGGAGCGCAACCTCTCGCTGGCCGACTTGGCCGCCAAAGCCGGCATCTCCATCGGCGCGCTGAGCCAGATCGAACGCGGCATGTCCTCGCTGCGCGTCAAGGTGATCTGGCCGCTGGCCGCCGCCCTCGACATCGAGCCGTCGGCGCTGATCACCGACGGCAATGAGGCGGTCAACGACCTCTACTGCGTGCGCGCCGATAAGCGTCGCGCGATCCCGGTGAAGTCCGAGGGCATCGCCAAGGCGCTGCTGTCGCCGCCCGCCGCCACGCTCACCGGCATGCTGGTCACGGTCGAGGCCGGCGGCGGCACGGCGGAAGCCTACGCCCATGCCGGCCACGAATTCGGCTTCGTCATGACC
>NZ_RZSA01000109.1:0-10575 GCF_003998075.1 Mesorhizobium sp. M2A.F.Ca.ET.037.01.1.1
CGGTTGCCGTCGTCTTTGCTTCTCTTACCAAACATGATCGACTACCCGATGCCGCTCAAACAGCGTCATTTCCTGTTGCGCGAGAGCTTGCCGAGGATCGAACCCAGGCCCGCCTTCTTCTTTGTCTTGATTTCGCTACGTCCGGTCAGCACATGCGCTATCTCGTTGATGGTCGCGACGACCGGGTTCTTAGCGTCCATCTCGGTCAGCATGCGGCCGTTGTTGGCGGCATTGCCGAACAGCAGCGGTTCGAAATTGATCACCGCCATGGGCGTGATGCCAAGCGGCTCGGCGAAATCGGAAGGCGCTATCTCCGGCCGTTTCGGCACACCTGCCTGGTTGATGATCAGCTTCGGCGGCGGATCGTTCGGGCGCAGCCGCTTCAGCATGTCCACCAAGTTCTTGGTGTTGCGAAGATTTGCGAGCTCGGGCGTGGCGGTGATGACGATCTCGTCGGCCTTGATCAGCGTGCTCTTCGTCCACCCGCTCCAGATGTGAGGGATATCGAGAACCAGCAGGGGCGCGCTGCGTTGCGCCGTCTCGATGATCTGCGAGAAGGCCTCGGCGTCGAAATCATAGACGCGTTCGAGCGTGGAGGGGGCCGCAAGCAGCGACAGATGCTCGGCGCATTGCGCGAGCAGGCGGTCGAGATAGACCTCGTCGACCCGCTCAGGCGAAAACACGGCCTCTGCGATGCCCTGAGCCGGATCCTGATCGAAGTTGATGTTGGCGGTGCCGAAGGCGAGGTCGAGGTCAGCGATGACGACTTCGGATTTGAACAGCGACGACATCGCCCAGGCCGCATTGTGGGCAATGGTCGATGAGCCGACGCCGCCCTTGGCGCCGATGAAGGCGATTGAGCGGCCTATCGGCTCCGATTCCGGATCGACGAAGATCGACGACACGACGCTGACGATGTCGGACATTGAGACCGGCGCGACGACATATTCGGAAATGCCTGAACGGATGAGCTCGCGGTAGAGCCCGACATCGTTGTAGTGGCCGATGACCACGACCTTGGACGACGGATCGCAATACTCCGCGAGCTGGCCGAGTTGTTCGAGCAGTTGCTTCGGCTCGCTGCGCGATTCCAGCAGGATCAGGTTCGGTGTCGGCGCGGACTGATAGAACTCGATCGCGGTCGGAACGCCGCCCATATGGACCTTGAGATGGGCCTTGGCCATACGGCGATCCTCGGCGGCGCGCTCCACGGGGCTGGCGACGCCTTCGGTCTCGCAGAAAGCCTGGATCGAAATGCGCGGCACGGGGCGCAGCGCCTGCATGGCGGCGATGTCCTGCTGCGAAAGGTCGCCGGTTTCCGCGGGCGTGTCGTAGGCAAGATTGCTCATCGTCATGCTCTTTCCGTGGCTGCTTTTTCCGTCATCCGCCGGCTCAGTACGTCACTTCCGAATTGCCCAGGAACTCGTCTGAGATGCCTCTCGTCCGGTACACATCGATCACCGCGCTGCGATTTTCGGCATCGATTTCGGACTGCTTGCGCGGCCCGATCAGATCGTTGGGATTGGCCACCTGGGCCGCGAGATTGTTCTGATAGGAGCAGCCGAAGTCGGCATAATGCTTGTTGTCCGACGTCTCGGTCAGGTCGTCGGGCCAACGCCCGCATTTATCGGTCTGCGCCCGCACCGCGACGAAGGCGACGCGCACCGGCGCGGACGCCTCCGGCACAGCCGACTGATAGGAAGTCATGACGATGCGATCGCGCTTGACGCCCGCCTTCATGGCAAGCCTGGCAAAATCGCGGCCTGCCGCCTGCGCGGCAACTTCGTTGGCGGAGCCTGCCGGCATCGCGATCGTCAGCGCCGGCGCAGCGCTCTTGTCGTAGCCGTCGAGGAAGCCGAGCAGCGCATCGCGCTGCGCGCCGGTCATGCCGCGATCGCCGGCGCCGACCGGCAGATCGATCTTCTGATTCTTCTCGGCAATGACGATCGGATGGGTCGTGCGATAGTCGTCCGGGATCGACCCGACCGTGATGCTGTCGCGATTGGCGCAACCCGCGAGCGACGCCGCAAGGGCGACCGCCAGTGCCGGGACCACCTGCCGGCCTATCCTTGCGATGCCGGATGCTGTCCGGACCGTCATGACCTTCGATGCTGACTTGGACATATCCGCGTTCCCACTCATTTGTAGATGAAGCCGACGACGCCGTGGTACCGCCCGGCTGGCCTGTCCGTCTGCATGGTGCCGTAGACGCGATTGACGCGGCCGAGGAACATGCCGGCGCCGTCGCTCGGCGGGTTGAAATTGTCATCCGGCTTGGCCAGGTCGTTGCGCGCCACCGGCCGCGCCAGATAGGGCGTGATGATGATGACGAGCTCGCTTTCGTTGCGGACGAAGTCGCGGCTGCGGAAGAGCGTCCCGAGCACGGGGATCTTGGTCAGGCCGGGCAATCCGGTGACAGCCTGCCTGAGATCGTCGCGCACGAGGCCCGCGATCATCATCGAACCGCCGGAAGGCAGTTCGACCGTCGTATCGGCCAGGCGCTTGCGCAGCGACAAAGCGTTCATGCCGATGTTCTGGTTGTCTGTGGATGCCGATACGGATCCTTCGGTCGTCGGTTCGGAAACCGACGTCCTCACCTTCAGGCTTATGCGACCGGGCGACAGAACAACCGGCTGGAACTCCAGCCCGATACCGTACTCGATCTTGTCGACCGAATAGTTCTGCAGACCGGTCTGGTTGTCCGTGGACACGTTGGCGGAAACGCTCTTCACAATATTGTACTCGCCGCCGACCTTGAAGGTCGCCTTTTCCCCGGACACGGCGGTCAAAGTCGGCTCAGCCAGGGTCTTCATGACCCCCGACTGTTCCATTGCGTTGATATAGGACTGCAGCCCTGACGAGCTGATAGAGAGGCCCGCGTTCGACAGCGGTTTGCCAAGACCCATGTAAGGGTCGCTGAGCGCCGCCCAGGAAATGCCGTTGCTGCCGCCGCTGGCGAGCATATTGACGCCGAGCTGTTTCATCACCGAGCGGCTGACTTCGGCGACCGTCACCTTGAGCGTTACCTGATCGTCGCCGATGATCTGCAACAGGTTGACGATCTTGGAGGTCCGGCGCTCCTGGTCGGGGTTGTTGATGTCGACGCCGCCATTGACCGAGCCGCCGGCGGCGGTCTGCGAATATTGGCCGGTCGTCGCTTCACCGCCTGACACGAAGATGGTCGCGAGATCGACGGCGCGCTTGGCATCGAGCGGCGTGTCGACCATGCCGGTGAGGACAACGTTGTCGTTCAGCAGCTCGACCTTGATCTGCGAGGACGGGATGAAGCGCTTCAGATAATCCTCCAGCCCGGCGACATCGCGCTCGACGGCAAGGTCCAGGCTGACGATCTGCTCGCCATTGGGGCCGAAGACAAAGATGTTGGTTTCGCCGACCGCCTTGCCGAACAGGTAGATGCGCCGTGCCGTGCGCGTCACCGCGTCGGCAACCGCCGGATTGGCGACGAGGATGTCATAGGCATCGCTCGGCAAGTCGATGACCACGGATTTGTTGAGGCCGAGCTTGACGCGCTGCGTGGCGACGGAAGCCGATACGCCGGCGCTCGCGGCTTTGGCTTCGACCAGTCCCGAGGCGTTGGCGCCAATCAGCAGCAGACCGATCGTCGCGGTCGCCAGGAAGGGCAGCAGTTTGCCATTTAGCGTCATTTCCTTGCTCCCACCTCGGAAACCTCGCCCGACTTGATCAGACGCACCGTTCCGCGCCGGCCGTTGCCGTTGACCAGATAGTCGGCTTCGTCCGTACTCTTTTCGTGGATGTCGGTGATCGGGCGCAGCGCGAGCGTCAGGCGGTCCGCCATCTGCTGCGCGACGGTGATGATCTCGGCCTGTTGCGGCGTCAGCTCCAGCGTCGCGGTCTGGCCGACCCTGGTCTTCTTGCCTTCCTCGTCTTCCTGGATGGTCTGGTCGATGGCCAGCACCCGGATGTTCTTGAGGATGGTCTCGGTGTTGAAGCCGCTGCCGCCGTTGCCGGTGTCGGCGCGGCGGGTCATGATAACGTCGACGAAGTCGTTGGGCAGGATGAAGCCGCCTGCGGAAGTGTCGGCCGATATCGCGGTGGCGACAGCGCGCATCCCTGAAGGCAGGATCGACGACATGAAGCTCTGCCCCTCGCCGACCAGCTTGGAGCGGCGCAGCGGCTCGCCCGTATACATGGCGACGCGCGCTACCGAGCCCTTGAGCTTTTCGGCCGCGTCAGGTTCGGCGGCGCGCGTGATGAAATTGGCATTGACACCGTCGGACGGCCATTTTTCCCAGCTGACGTTGTTGCCGAGTTGGCTGCCCATCGCCACGTCGCCGGAAAGCACCAGCACGTCCTGCAACGCGACCGCCGGCTGCGCGGGCGCATTGACAACGACCTGCGCCGGCGGCGCCACCACCATGTTCTTGGCGACATAGCCCGCGCTACCCGCCGCGACCGCAGCCACGCCCAGAATAATCAATCGGGATGCTGGCATTCGTCCGAAACCCTTCGCCTCAAGGCAAACCACCTCGCCAGGCCGGACTTTGCAGCCGCAATCGTCAAAACAAGGTTAATGTAATGCTTACGATCGTGATTAATTTAAGGTTTACTCAAATTCGATCGAACGGTCTCGTCGTTAACAAAAAAGGCGGCCAGGCCGCCTTCGGTCGCCGACATCAATGTCGCCAAACCTATGCCGTGAGCCTCTGCAGCGCCCAGACCATCAGTGGCGAATCCGGGAACGTGATCAGTCCACCGGCGCCAAGCGCAACGCCATAGGGAATGCCCACTTTCTCGTCGGCGAAGTGGCGCAGGAACCGGCTGTGGCCGGTATAGGCGGCCAGCGGCGATTTACGGTAGGCGAGGATTGCGATGGTCAGCAGGCCCCCAAGGAAAGCCGACGTCACCAGATAGCCGATCAAATCGATGTTGAGGCCCATCCACAGAGCGCTCGCGGCCAGAAGCTTGGCGTCGCCGCCGCCCATGCCGCCGAGCGCAAAGAGGCCGAATGTCGTGGCAAGCACGAGGGCGCCGGCGGCGAAGTGCCAGCCATAGGTCGCCCAGTCCATCCCGGTGAGCGGCGCGACAAGCGCGAATGTGGCCACCAAGAGCACGGGAACGCGGTTGGCGATCGTCATCGACAACGTGTCGGAGATCGCAGCGAACAGCATGCAGAATGGGAAGACGACGAAGATTATGGCTTCGAGCATGAAACAAGTGCCGTGAGACAATACCGCGCGCAATCTAAGGCACGGCGCATTAACGATCGGTGAGTGGGGTGGCCGGATGCTGCAACGAACAAGGGCCGCCGCGAGGCAGCCCTTGTGTCAGAATGACTTCGCCGTCCTCGGCTTATCAGTTGCCCGACGGGGCGTCGCTGACAGCCGTGGCGATCGCATCGAACTTGGCATTCAGCGCGGTGCCAAGCGAGGTGGCGCCGACCATGATGGCGAGCGCGATGAGAGCGGCGATCAGACCGTATTCGATGGCGGTCGCGCCGGATTCGTCTTTCACGAAACGTGCAATGAGATTAGACATGCGAGAGCTCCTACTCCACGTGTTACAGCACTTCCGTCAACTTCTCTTTGCGGTTGATCGGACGCTGCAAATCTAGGGAGAAGCCGTTTCGATCGGCTTAATAAACAGCCTTACCGATTCCTTTCCAGCGGCGAACGCACTGCGTGGTTAACCGCGACCTAAACATTGTCAGCCGGCTCGAGGATCGAGCAAAGCGGCGCAAACCGGCGCTTGTGCAATGTTACTAAAACAGGAAGCGCCGTCGGCGCGTGGACGGGCGAGGCAAAATCCTTAATCGCGGCCAGGTCCGGTTTAACCGTTGCTTCACCAATCTCGTTCATGTTCCGTTGAAGAATCCGCCTGCCGGGAGCTGTTCAATGAGGTTGTCGAGATCGCTGTTTCCAGTCGCCGCGCTGCTGGCGGCTGCCGCCTTGGTGATGCCGGCCAAGGCCGGCGCGGGTGTCGAAGTGACCATGAACCAGGCAAAGATCGTCAAATTGTCCCGTGCGGCCGACACCGTCGTCATCGGCAACCCCGCCATCGCCGATGCCTCGGTGCAGGACGCCTCGACCATCGTTCTCACCGGCAAAGGTTTTGGCGTCACCAATTTGGTCGTGCTCGACTCGGACGGCAGCCCGATCATCGATGAACAGGTGACCGTCGTGCGACAGGCCGCTTCCTCGGTACGCATCTACAGGCGTGCCGAAGTCCAGACCATGTCTTGCACGCCCTATTGCGAGAGCGCCTACAAGACCGAGGCCGAGAAGGCTTCCGAAACCGAAATGAGCGCCGCGCACTAAGCCCGACAAAAAGCGTCGGAGCAGGCGTTAAAGACAGCTTAAAGCCTGCCGGGCGAATTTAACGATCATCCAAACCGGACCTCAATGGGTTTTCGCTACCTTGCCGCCGGTACCGCGAGGGGATTCGGCAGGAAGGCAAATGAGCAAGGATGCCACATCCGGCAACGGGATGGACAGTTCGGCGCGCGGCAAACCCCGCCCCGGCTTCTTCAGCGACAGACGCGGCAGCACGGCAATGGAATTTGCGATGCTTGCCATCCCGTTCGCGCTTCTCGTCTTCGCTATCCTCGAGAGCTGCATCTCCTTTGCCGGCCAGGAGGTGATGGCCAACGTCACCGACGATGTCGCCCGCCAGTTGCGGACCGGGCAGTTGCAGAGGTCGAACGTCACCGAAGCCTCCATCAAGCGGCTGATCTGCAGCAAGCTGGAGATCATGGTGGCCAAGGACTGCCCGGGATTGCTGGTGGACCTGCGTGAATATCCGAGCTTCGCCGACGCAGCTACGGCGGGCTACAGAATAAATGGCAACCAAATCGTGCTGACGCAAAGCGGAAGCGACAAGACCTTCACGACATCGCCCGGGCTGGCCGAATCGATCAACATGCTGCGGGTGTTCTACAAATGGCCGGTGATGACTGATCTCCTGGCCAAACAGATGCAGAATTTCACTGATGGGACCACGCTGCATTTCGCGTCCGTAACCTGGCAGAACGAACCGTTCGACGACAACTGAGACTGGTGGACGACTGAGACTGCGGCGATCTGGAGGATAGGATGTACCGTGCGGGGGCACATTGGGGGATTTCGGCTATCGTGGCGCGAGCCAGCCGGTTTGGCCGCGATCGGCGCGGCGTCGCGGCGATCGAGTTTGCGCTCATCGTGCCGGTGCTGCTCATCATGTATTTCATCACGATGGAAGCCTCCCAGGCCATTGAGACCAGCAAGAAAGTTAGCCGCATCGGCAGCATGGTGGCGGATCTCGTCACGCAGCAGACGGCGGTCGTGAAGGCGAACCTCGATGCCATCATGAAGATCGGCAGCACGACGCTTCTGCCCTACAACCGCTCGGATCCGAAGATCATCATCACCGCCATACAGATGTCGGACCAGGCATCGCCGACAGTGAAGGTAGTGTGGTCGCGCAAGCTGGTTGGCAGCACCTACAGCGCCGATGCCAAGCCCGGCGACACCACGACTGTCCCCTCGACGCTGAAAATCCGCAATACTTTCCTAATCCGTGTGGAAAGCGATCTCGGCTATACACCGGTCATCGCCTGGAGCGCGACCGATGAAAAAGCGAAATCGTTTGGATTGCTGTCGACCTTCAGCAACATAAACATGAGCGAGACTTATTATCTCAGGCCTCGCCGGGTTCCGATGATCCCTTGCAGCGACTGCTGACGGTCATTAGCGGCCATCCAATGCCTGCCGCACAATGCCCATCGCCATGGCGTAATCCTTGGACGTCGCCGGCACGAAGCCGCCGGTATGCGCCCTCTCCAGGAGGTCGTACACATCGGGCGTCTGTGATTTGAGATTGGTCAGGAAGACGGTCAGCCGTCGTTTCGTCTCTGGATCGAGATCGCTGCGCACCGCATGCGGCCCGTAGCGCAACAGGTCGGAGGTCCATAACACCCTAAGCGACGCCCCAGGGATGCCGGCAGCCTCCAGCCGCTCGACCGTGCCGCCGGAATGGGCGGCTTGGCCGTCGGCATCGGCCGGCTCCCAGCCGAACAAGCCATCCGCATCGCCGACGCTCAACATCGTCTCGGCCGCCGTGGCCGACGCCGCGCGTGCCAGGAACGGCGAATCCCGCGCAATCTTCACCCCTGCGGCGGAAAGGGCCGCCAGCGGCAGCAGCGCGCCGCCGACATTATCGGCCGGCGCAATCGCGATCCGATGCGAAGCCATGGCGGCAAGATCCTGAAGCCTGCCGTCGCGCGTCACCAGGACGGAGCGGATGCCGACGGCGCCGTCGGCGTCGACCGGCGCCACCAGTGGCTCGACACAGCCGCAGCGCTCCGAGGCCGTGGCATAGGCAAGCGCCGAATAGACCGCGTATTGCACGCGCCCGCTCGCCTGCGCCTCGATCAGCGCCCCATAGTCACGCGCAACGACGAACTCGACCTTCATGCCGAGCGCGTTGGCATAGGCTTCCGTCAGACGCGCAAGCCCGGGGACGGTGTTGCCGCCGCCCGGCGTGGCAACGATGCCGATACGGAACGTGCCGATGTCGTCACGCCAGTCGGCGTGTGCCGGCCATGCGGCGGCGCCGGACGCCAAGAGAGCGGCCGCGCACATTTTCACGGCCTGCCTTGCCGCGATCTTGCCGCGCCTCGCCATGCTTGCCTTGCTCCCGCCATATCCACGCCTCGTCGCAACTATGGCGCGAAGCGGTCGCGGTTTGGTTTCCGATTTGCCAACGCCGCCGGGGAACCTTATGTCTGGCGACCAGGACTGACAACAATGACACCCATGGCGCGCGCGTTCCTGTTCGTTCTCGATTCTTTCGGCATCGGCGGCGCGGCCGACGCCGAACGCTATGGCGATGCCGGCGCCGACACCTTCGGACATATCTTCAAGGCCTGCGCCGAAGGCCGCGCCGACCGGGAAGGTCTGCGCAAAGGACCGCTCGCCGTGCCCAACATGATGTCGCTCGGGCTTGGCCTGGCGGCGCAAACCGCGACGGGGTTCAGAACCGGCATCTATGCGCCGCCGATCGGCTCGGCCTTCCACGGCGCCGCCCAGGAGGTGTCAAGCGGCAAGGACACGCCGTCGGGCCATTGGGAGATCGCAGGACTGCCCGTGCGCTTCGACTGGGGCTATTTTCCCGACACGGTGCCTGCCTTCCCGGCCGAGCTGACCGACGCGATCATCCGCGAAGGCAAGGTGCCGGGTATCCTCGGCAATTGCCATGCGCCGGGAACCGAGATCATCGAGCGGCTCGGCGAAGAGCATATCCGCACCGGCAGACCGATCTGCTACACGTCGGTGGACTCCGTGTTGCAGATCGCCGCGCATGAAACGCATTTCGGCCTGGAGCGGCTTTATGAGCTTTGCCTCACGGTGCGCCGGCTCGTCGATCGCTTGAAGATCGGGCGCGTGATCGCGCGGCCTTTCGTGGGCGAGACGCCCGCCACGTTCCAGCGCACCCACAACCGCCGCGACTATGCGGTGCCGCCGCCTGAGCCGACCCTGCTCGACCGGCTGACGGAGCGCGGCAGCAAGGTCATCGCCGTCGGCAAGATCGGCGATATCTTCGCCCATCGCGGCATCTCGCAGGTGCGCAAGGCCGGCGGCAACATGGCGATGTTCGACAAGGCGCTCGGCGCCATGGACGATGCCGGCGACGGCGACCTGGTCTTTGCCAATTTCGTCGACTTCGACACCGAGTTCGGTCACCGGCGCGATGTCGCCGGCTACGCGGCCGCGCTCGAAGCCTTCGACCGCCGGCTGCCCGAGGCGCTGTCGCGCATCAGGCCGGGCGACCTTCTCATCCTCACAGCCGACCATGGCAACGACCCGACCTGGCGCGGCACTGACCATACGCGTGAGCGCGTTCCGGTGATCGGCATCGGGCCGGGGCTGAAGGGCGGCGACATCGGGCTGAGGCCAACCTTCGCCGATATCGGCGAAACCGTTGCGGATCACCTTGGCCTGGCAGCCGGACGCCATGGGACATCATTCCTTGCAGCGATAGGCGGCCATGCCTGAACTGCCTGAAGTCGAAACCGTCCGGCGCGGACTGCAGCCGGTCCTGGAAGGGGCGCGGCTGGTCAAGGTCGAAGCGCGCAGGCCCGACCTTCGCTTTCCTTTTCCCGAGCGCTTTTCGGAGCGGCTGACAGGCAAGACCTTGACGGCGCTTGGCCGGCGCGCCAAATACCTGACGATGCATGTCGAAGATGGTCCGGTGCTGATCTGCCACCTCGGCATGTCGGGGTCGTTCCGGATCGAAAGCGCCGGGAGCAGCGACCTCCCCGGCTCCTTCCATCAGGAGCGCTCGAAGATCGCCGCGCACGACCATGTCGTGTTCGACGTCACCTCGCCGAACGGCGTGCGGTCCAGCATCATCTTCAACGACCCGCGCCGCTTCGGCTTCATGCTGTTTGCCGAAGGCGCGCCGGACACCCATCCGATGCTGGCGGGACTCGGCATCGAGCCAACCGGTAACGCGCTCGACGGCCCCCTGCTCGCCTCGCTGCTGAAGGATCGCAGATCGCCGCTCAAGGCGGCGCTGCTCGACCAGCGCCTGATCGCCGGGCTCGGCAATATATATGTC
>NZ_RZSA01000010.1:0-23560 GCF_003998075.1 Mesorhizobium sp. M2A.F.Ca.ET.037.01.1.1
AAATGGGATTTCGTGCCGGTGCTCGAGAACAAGCTCGCCGACTACATCATGCCCGACGTCACCTGGACCGGCGGCATCACCGAGCTCAAGAAGATTTCCGCCCTTTGCGAGGCCTATTACATCCCGGTCTCGCCGCATGACGCCGCGGGTCCGATCAATGTGGTCGCGGGAGCGCAGGTGATGATGACCGTTCCCAACTTCTACAAGCTCGAAACGTCGGAGTGGGACCTCTCCAAATACGATCACCTCATCGACAAGCCGCTCGACGTGTCGAACGGCAACCTCAAGCTGACGTCGAAGCCGGGTCTCGGTGTCGAGATGAACCGCGACTATCTGCAGGCCCACGAGATCGAGCTGGGCTAGCACTGTTTAAAGCAGGCCCGGCGGGCGGGGCCACTCCCAGCGGAACGAGGACAAATCATGCCAAAAACGGATGGAGCCGACGAGGCTCTCGATCGCATCAACACGAATTCCAGGCCCTCCGAGCTGCGCATTACCGACATGCGGGTGGCCGAGATCGTCGGCGCGCCCTTCACTTCGGCGCTGCTCAAGATCTACACGAACCAGGGCATCGTCGGGCTCGGCGAGGTGCGCGACGGCGCCAGCGCCACCTTTGCGCTGATGCTGAAGAGCCGGCTGCTCGGCGAGAACCCCTGCGATATCGACCGCCTGTTCCGCCGTATCAAGCAGTTCGGCGGCCATGGGCGGCAGGGCGGCGGCGTCTCGGCGGTCGAGATTGCGCTCTGGGATCTCGCCGGCAAGGCCTATGGCGTGCCGATCTACCAGATGCTCGGCGGCAAGTTTCGCGACCAGGTGCGCGTCTATTGCGATACGGACGCCGAGAAGCCGAGCGGCACCGAGACCGGCAAGCGCCTCAGGGCGCGCATGGAGCGCGGCTTCACCTTCCTCAAGATGGACCTGGGTCTGATGCAGATCGCCCACATTCCGGGCGCCGTGACGGCGCCCGCCGGCGCGCTCGAAGGGTTCCGCGCCAACCCGCGCGGCCGCGGCGGCACGCTCGAGGAGCGCAAGGCCCGCAATCTCGCCTATGATGCGCAGAACGTGCAGCACCCGTTCACGGGCCTGCATTTCACCGAAAAGGGCATCGACCTGCTGGAGCAATATATCCACGAGGTCCGCGAGGTCATCGGCTACGAGATTCCGTTAGCCATCGACCATGTCGGCCACATCTCGCTGCAGGACGGCATCCGCCTGTCGCGCCGTATCGAGAAATACGTGCCGGCATGGCTCGAAGACGTGATCCCCTGGCAGTACACCGAACAGTACCGGCAATTGCAGCAGGCGACGTCGGTGCCGATCTGCACCGGCGAGGATATTTATCTCAAGGAGGGCTTCGAGCCTCTGCTGAGGAGCGGCGGCCTCTCCGTTATCCATCCGGACCTGCTGACCAGCGGCGGCATCCTCGAGACAAAGAAGATCGGCGACATGGCGCAGGATCACGGCGTCGCCATGGCGATCCACATGGCCGAAAGCCCAATCGCGGCGATGGCCGCGGCGCATGTCGCGACCGCGACCGAAAACTTCATGGCGCTCGAATACCACTCCGCCGATGTCGACTGGTGGGATGATATCGTCACGGGCCTCCCCAAGCCGCTCGTCAAGGACGGCTTCATCACCGTGCCCGGCAAGCCGGGGCTGGGGATCGACGACGTCCTCGACGAGGTGATCTCGCAGCATCTGCAGCCCGGTGTCACAGGGATATGGCAATCCACCGAGCATTGGGACAATGAAAATAGCTGGGACCGGACCTGGAGTTAGCCCGGACGCCCCTGCCTTAATCCCCAAGGTCACAGAGCCACCCACCGACCATTCGTGTCGACCTCTCCCACGGGAGAGGCGGAGAAAGAAACGGACGAAACCATGATCTACGAAATGCGCATCTATGACTGCCTGCCGGGCAGGCTGCCGGCTTTGCTCAAGCGCTTTTCCGAGCAAACGCTGGCCATCTGGGAGAGGCATGGCATCCGCCAAGCCGGGTTTTTCACCACGGTGATCGGCGAGAACAACAATCGCCTCACCTATTTCCTCGCCTGGGAATCGTTGGCCGAGCGCGAGGCGAAATGGACGGCTTTCGTCACCGATCCGGTATGGCACAGGGCCCGGGACGAGTCTGAGCGCGACGGGCAGATCGTTGCCAATATCAGCAGCCAGCTGCTCACGCCGACAGCTTTCTGGTCTGTGAAATAGGACTGTGTCATGAAGATCACCGACCTGCGCTGCGCCGTCATCGGCAAGCACCCCATCGTCCGCGTCGTCACCGACGAGGGCCTCTATGGTCTGGGCGAGGTCGAATACACAAAGACCTACCTGAAACCCTTCGTGCTGCATTTCCGCGAGGCGCTGATCGGCGAGGATCCGACCGACGTCGAGCGGGTGATGCTGAAGATCCGCCAGCGCGGCTCGTTCAAGCCCTATGGCGCGGCGGTGAGCGCTATCGAGCACGCGCTGTGGGACATCGCCGGCAAGGCCGCGGGCGTGCCGGTTTACAAGCTGCTTGGCGGCAAGGTGCGTGACAAGGTGCGCGTCTACAACGGCTCGATCCGTCGCAAGCGCACGGGCGACCGACCGGAGGATTATGCCGCCGACGTCAAATGGATGATGGAGCAGCCCCAGAATTTCTTCATGGTCAAGCAGGGCATCTCGTTCCACTCCAACATGAAGGACTCCATTGAGGGCTTCCATTACGGCGTTACGCAGAAGAAGGCCGGCTATCACGGCGCCATGGATCAGGGTGTGATCAGCGAGCGCGGTTTCAATCACATGCTCGACTGCGTGGCGGCGATGAAGGAGGTGCTGGGCGACAAGGTCAGCCTGGCGCTCGACTGCGGGCCGGGCTGGATGCTGCCCGATGCGATCAAATTCGCCCGCGCCGTCGAGAAGTACAATCTGATGTGGCTCGAGGACATGCTGACCGGCGACTATGTGCCCTGGGTCAATCCGCAAGCCTATCGCGAGCTGACCACGTCCACCTCGACGCCGATCCACACCGGCGAGCAGATCTATCTGCGGCACAATTTCAAGGAGTTGATCGAGACGCAAGCGGTGCGGGTCATCGGCCCCGATCCCGCCGATATTGGCGGCATCGCCGAGCTGAAGTGGGTCGCCGAGCACGCCTATATGCACTCGATCCTGATGGCGCCGCACGGCACCGCCAACGGCCTGCTCGGCCTCGGCGCGCTGATCAACGTCTGCGCCACCTTGCCCGCGAACTATATCGCCTTCGAATATCCGAGCGCTTCCGACCCTTGGTGGGAGGACCTCGTCATCGGCCTGCCGAAACAGATCGTGAGGGACAGCATGGTGGACTTGCTGGAGGCGCCGGGGCTCGGCCTCGACATCGACGCCGAGGCGGCGAGAAAATACCTCAAGGAAGAGGATACGGGCTTCTTCGACTGACCTTGTCGCCGCTCGCCTTTGAGCGACAGGCATTGAGCTGACCCGTAAGGATCAGCTCACTGTGTCCGCCAGTCATGCTCTTGCCGGAATCCGAGGACATCGCGCAGCTTCCGGTTTGAGATCGGTCCCTCGAATGCGTCCATGGTCCGAGTGACCGGTATGTCGGGCGCATGCTTCCTGAGGAACTCCGCCGTCGGCAATTCGGACACGATGTTGTCGTTGACGGCGTTGAATATCTGGAAGCCCAAACCGTCCTTCTCGACGCACAGGTCGACGATCTGGCCGAGATCGCGCGCGTCCATATAGGTCCAGGCGTCGCGCCGCCGCTTCGAAGGATCGGCCAGGAATTCCGGAAAGCGGGCATAGTCCTTCGGCTCTACGACGCCGCCGATCCGCAGCGCATAGATGTCGGTTCCCGTGCGGGAGGCGAAAGACCGCGCGATCTTCTCGCCCAGCAATTTGGAAAGGCCGTAGCTGTCGGTCGGATCGGCGTCGTGCTCCTCATCCACCGGGAAGGATGAGAAGTCGCGTTCGCCTTCGGCAAAGCAGATGCCGTAGACCGTTTCGCTGGAGGCCGTGACGATCTTGCGGATGCCGAGCTTGGTGGCGGCTTCGATCACATTGTAGGTCGACTGCACATTGGCGGCAAACATGGCGTTGTCCGGCCGCAGGAATATCCGCGGAAGCGCTGCGAAATGGACGACGGCGTCGACCGGGCCGCGGCCCTTGCCGCCGAAATACTCGCTGAACCCGAAATGCAGCGTCAGCGCATTGTAGGCTTCGCCCGCGTCCGCAAGGTTGGTGATGACGGTATCGACCCCAGGCACATCCAGCGGCGTCAGGTCGAGGTTCAGAACCTGATGCCCGCGTTTCAGCAGATAAGGTATGACGTGCCGGCCGATCTTGCCGCTGCCGCCGGTGAAGACAATCCGCTTGCCCATGGCTTCCTCCGAGCGAATTTGTTTGATCGAGCAGCGAACCGGCCGGTCGTCCGCTATTCAAATATGCCGAAGCCGGGCACGGCATGTTTGTGGACACCGTCCATGTTGAGCTCGACGCCGATGCCTGGCACATCAGGCACCGCGATGTGGCCGTCTTCGACGATGGACTTGGCGCCATTCGGCAGGCGCACGTAACTGTCCCAGGCGTCGCGCTCCTCCAGCGCGTGCCATTCCAGCACGAGGAAGTTCGGAACGCTGGCGCAGACATGGCAGGTCGCCATCGTGCCCAGCGGCGTCGACACCAGATGCGGCGCGAAAGGCACGTAGTACATCTCGGCGAGGTTGGCGATCTTGCGGCTTTCGGCAAGGCCACCGCATTTCGGCACGTCTGGCATGACGACATCGGCGCCGTAGTTCTGGAACAGCTCCCGAAAACCCCAGCGCAAATAGAGGTTTTCGCCGACGCAGATCGGCGTCTTGGTCCGCATGCGGATCTGCTTCAGGGCCTCGACATTTTCCGCGGGGATCGGTTCTTCGAGCCACAGAAGATTGAAGCGCTCCATCTCGGTGGCGATGCGGCTGGCGCTGAGCACGTCATAGCGCGCATGCAGGTCGATGCAGAGATCGACGTCAGGGCCGGCTGCTTCGCGCACCGCCGCGACGCGCTCGATCATCGAACGCAGCTCGGCGCCGTTGATGGTGTGGTTCACCGCATCGAACTTGCCCGGGTGGCGCAGATTGTCGATGTCGAATTTCAGCGCCGTGAAACCTTCCGCAACCATGCGGCGGGCGCGAGCCGCGCATCCCTGCGGCGATCCCGATTCGTCGTCGCCGTCGCCGCAATCGGCATAGAGCCTGATGCGGTCGCGGAACTTGCCCCCGAACATACGGTAAAGCGGCTGGCCGGCGGCTTTTGCCGCCACGTCCCACAGCGCCATTTCGAGCCCGGTGAGGGCGATGAGAAAGATGCCGGCCTGCGCGCCGGAGAAGACATGATCGCGGCGGATCTTGTCCCAGCAATATTCGACATTGCGCGGATCCTGGCCGATCAGTTCCGACTTCAGTTCCGAGATCAGACCGACGATTGCGGCCGCGCCTGCGTCGGGATTGGCCTCGCCATAGCCGGAAATGCCGGCGTCCGTATCGATCCGGATGAGGGTCGCCTTGCCGTGATAGGCCACGACCGCCGTTTTGATGTCCACGATCTTCATCGGATCCCTCTCCCGTGATGGCGCGCGCTCACAAGTGCAGAATTCTGCCCATGGGCCAAACTTGTCTAATAAGCATACAAGAATGACCAATGCGCCGTAAACCCCCTTCGATGGATTTTGCATCTGCGGACGTTCGAAGGTGCCGGTGCTCGTTGTTTTGCTTGGGAAATTCAGAGGCGTGTGCCAAGAATCCCGAAACTCAAACTTCACACTTGTTAGACGAGTATATAAGCGTATAAATTGGGCGACCACAGAGCTATGGCTCATGCGTGTCGCCAATCGGGAGGAACAGGATGCAACAGCGACAGCTCGGATCGTCGCCGGTGAAGGTATCGGAAATCGGCCTCGGGACTTGGGGGATGTCCGGCGCGTTTTGGGGCGCGGCTGACGACGAAGAGTCGATCCGGGTGATCAGACGCGCGCTCGATCTCGGCATCACGCTGATCGACACGGCCGAAGCCTATGGACACGGCCATGCCGAGGAGGTCGTCGGACAGGCGCTGGCCGGCCGCCGCGACAAGGCCGTGATCGCGACCAAGGTCGCGCCCAATCATCTCGAACCCGCCGCGATCGAGGCGGCGCTCGACGGTTCGCTGAAGCGCATGCGGACGGAATATGTCGACGTCTATTTCGTCCACTGGCCGAACTCGGATTTTCCGATCGGGCCGACCATGGAGATGATGGAGCGGCTGCGCGCGTCAGGGCGGATCAAGGCGGTCGGCGTCTCGAATTTCAGCATCGCCGACATGGACAGCGCCCGTCAGCACGGCGTCATCGACGTGCTGCAGCCGCCCTACAACATGCTGTGGCGCGAGGTTGAAGCCGAGACGCTGCCCTATTGCCGCAAGCACAATGTCGGCGTCATGCCATACAGCGGTCTCGCCCAAGGACTGCTCACCGGAACGCTGTCAACGGACACCAAGTTCGTCGAGGGCGATGAGCGGCGCACGACGGTGCTGTTCCAGCCGGGCACCTATGAGCGGGCGGTGAACGCCGTCGACATGCTCAAGCCGATCGCGGCGCGCTACGGCAAGACGGTTCCGCAACTTGCGATACAGTGGCTCACCAGCCGGCCAGGCGTCAGCTCGCCGCTGGTCGGCGCCCGCACCGTCAAGGAACTGGAGGAGAACGTCGAGAGCGCCGGCTGGACGATTTCCGACGCGGACATCGCCGCTATCGACAGGATCACTGCCCCGGTCTGGGCGGAAATCAAGGACAAGGGCGACATGTTCGGTTTCCGTGCACGCCAGCGCCAGGAACAACAAGCGAAGAGAGCATAGTGCACTTCCGTGGGATTGCTCCACGTCAAGCCCTGTCCTCCCGGCACGCTACGGCGCGGCCAGCGCAAATGCTGGCTGCGCCGCTTCTTCAGCGAGGCAGGCCGACCGCGGTGGTCTTCTTGAGGTGCCGGCGCATCGCTTCCTCGGCCCGCTTTTCGTCGCGCGCCACGAGCGCCTCGTAGATAGCCCTGTGCATTTCGGTTGCGGAGGGCAGCGCATGGGGCATCTGGTTGCTGATGCGCCTGCTCGCCATCTGCCACCACCGGGACGAATACATGAAACGGTCGAGGATCCTGTTCTGCGCCGCCCGGCAAATCTCCATGTGGAAATCCAGATCGAGCTTCAGATAGGCGTCGGGATTGTCCTCGCTGGCCGACATCGCCGCCAGCAAAGTGCCAAGGCGTTCGAGATTTTCCTTGGTCATGTGCTTGGCCGCGATGGCGGCGATGGCCGGTTCGATGATGATCCGGGTCGCATGCGCTTCGGCCAGGATCTCGCGCATCTGCTCATGCGGCAGCCAGTCGATGAGCAGTGGGCTGAGATAGTCCCACTCCTCGGCTGGACGCAGCACCACGCGCCGCCCTTGAGCGATCTCGATCATATCGAGCGACGCGAGGATCTTCAGCGCCTCTCGCGCGACCGCGCGCGAGACTCCGAATTCCTGCAGGATCTGCTGTTCCGACGGCCCCTGGGCGCCGGCGACACCGCTGCCGGCGATGCGCCGCGCCAGCACGCCCGCCACCTGCTTGGGCAAAGTTTGAAGCTTGACCTCGACGGTATCCATCACTAACATCCACTTGTCTGATAAGCTTATAGGCTGATAGCTAGATATGCAGTCAACTTATCTCATAAAAACGCTCACTAGCCGATAACACGGCCTGCGGGAAGGGAGCATCGAGCGGTGTCCAGCCGCCGTGCCCCGTTGCCGCCGTCCGAGGTCACGATCGATACGCCTGCTACCGAGCGAGGCGTGTTGGAGCGCAAGTGCCGATCGCCCGGAGGCTCGCAAGCGTCGTTCGGGAACCAATCCACGCAGTCTAGCGGCGGGAGGAGCACGCCGCAGCTGCCGAGGCTGAAAGTCGTCGGCCGTCCCTGGATGGACCGACCAGTCAAACCAGGAGGAGATTGTGATGTCCGGAACCTTATCGAGACGTAAATTCCTTGCCGCGAGCGCGGCAGTGACGGCCGGCTCGCTTGCCGCGCCGTGGGTTGCCAAGGCAGACGCCAAAGAGATCACCGCATTGCTGATCACGGGCGGCCCGCTCTATCCCAAATACTGGGAGAAGATCGTTCAGGACTTCACCGCCAAGACCGGCATCAAGGTTCGCTACGACCTTCTGGAATTCACGCCCCTGACGGCGAAGGTGGTCACGTTGAGCGCGGCGCGGTCGAGCCAGTACGACGTCTACAGTACCCATACGGCGCAGATCGATTCCTACTTCAACCATTTCGCGCCGCTGAACAGCTATTTCAGCGACTCCGAGCTGGCGGACTTCTATCCCGTCGCGGTCAAATACCTGCGCGATCCCAAGACCGGAAATCTGGCGGCGATTCCGCGCAACATGGATGCGCGCGTTCAGTACTACCGCAGCGACATCTATCAGGAAAAAGGCCTGAAGCCGGCCGAAACCTGGGAAGAACTGGTCGATGTCGGTCTGAAACTCACCGGCGACGGTCACTATGGCCTTGTCGTGCCGGGACAGGGCGATCCGGCGCAACGCACCTTCAGCGACCTGCTCTGGCAGGCAGGCGGCGACTGGGTCGACCAGGCCAACAAGCCGGCCTTCAACTCCGAAGCCGGCATAAAGGCGCTCACCTTCTATCGCGATCTGATCCAGAAGCACAAAATCGTGCCGCCCGACGCCGTCGGCTATCAATGGAACGAGAACTCGACCGAATTCTCGTCCGGCACGGTCTATGCCACTTTCGATTGGCCGGGCGCCTTCGCCACCCTTTCCAATCCGGAAACCTCGCGCGTCGTCGGCAAATGGTCGACGGCGCCCTATGTGCGGGACAAGGCGGCGATCTCATGTGCCATCTCGCATGCCATGGCGCTGAATGGCCAGTCCGGACGCAAGGAACCCGCCGTCGCGTTCATCAAATACACGGTCAGCACCGACGCCCAGCGGCTGCAGTTCGATCAGTTCACCAACTTCCCGAGCAGCCAGAGCCTGGCCAAGGAAGTGATCGCCGCGGCCAAGGGCCCCCAGGCGACATGGCTGCAACAGCTCGAGACGACGATCGCCAACGGCAAGGAGTGGCCCAAGCTTGCCGGCTTCTCGAAGGTCTGCACCTTGATGTTCTCGGCCATCGAGCAGGCCCTGTCCGACCAGGCTTCCCCCGCCGACTCGCTTAACCAGGCGGCGACCGAGGCGGAGGACATCATGCGCCGGGCCGGGGCCTACGATTGAGCATGGCGCCCGTTGCGCAGACGCGGGTGTCAGGGCGCCGGCGACGTTCGCCGCTGCCCTACACCTGGCAGAGAGGATACCTGCTGGCCAGCCCGGCGCTTTTCGTCATGCTGGCCATCCTCATCTATCCGCTCGGATACTCCTTCATCATGAGCTTCTTCCGCTGGGACCTCAGCGGATCGGCGCCATTCGTCGGAACGGGAAACTACACCGACGAGCTGTTCGGCCGCCAGTTCAACCAAGCGCTCCGAAACCAGACCATCTTCAGCGTCGTTTCCATCACGATCGAAGTGGTGGCCGGCATGGCGATCGCTGTGCTCGTCAACGGCAAACTGCGCGGCATGCGCCTCGCGCGCACCTTGCTCCTGGTCCCGCCGATGATCGCGCCCGCCGTCGTCGGCCTGAATTTCCGCTGGCTGTTCAACACCCAGTATGGGCTGGTCGACGCGCTGCTGCGCATCTTCAACCTGCCCGACATTCCGTGGCTCACCCATCCGGCCTGGGCGCTCGTCTCGGTGATCGTCGCCGATGTGTGGCAGAACACGCCGCTGATGGTGCTCCTGTTTCTTGCCGGCCTGCAATCCTTGCCGCAGGAGCCGCTCGAGGCGGCCACAGTGGACGGCGCCACGCCATGGCAGCGCTTCTGGCATATCGTGCTGCCGCTGATGCGTCCGGTCATCATGATCGCGCTGATGCTGCGCATCATCGACACGTTCCGCACCTTCGACGTCGTCTGGCTGATGACGCAAGGAGGACCGGGCGGCGCCACTAACCTGCTCACGGTCTATTCCTACCTGCTGGCGTTTCAGGCGGTGGATTTCGGACACGCGGCGGCGGTCTCCTACATCGCGCTGGGCATGTCGCTGTTCGTGCTCGGCCTGCTTTACGGAGTGCCGTGGCTCATCGCGAAACGGAGGGCGATATGACCGAAGCCGTCATCGTCGGCGCACGTTCCATGCCAAAGCGCCGGCGCCGCCGGTTCACGGCGGCGATCGCCGGTCGGTATTTGGCGCTGGTCCTGACCGTCGCGCTCACCGTTTTTCCGCTGGTGTGGCTGTTCCTGACCTCGATCCGCAGCTCGGCCGACATCTTCTCGGTTCCGGTGCACATCATCCCCGAGACCGCGACGCTGACGCAGTATGTCGCGGTCTTCGCCCAGTACGACACGATGGGCTATGTCTGGAACACCGTCATCGTCTCGGTGGCGACGGTCGTCCTCGTCCATCTGCTGGCCATCCCCTGCGCCTATGCGCTGTCGCGCTTCAGGATGCCGGGCGCCATGCTGATCTTCGGGCTGCTTTTGATCATGCGCATGATCCCTGTCATCGCGCTTGCCATCCCGCTCTTCGCCGTGTTCGCAGCCATGGGCCTGCTCGACACCGTCTGGGCGCTGATCCTCAGCCATACCGCGGCCAAGCTGCCGGTCGCCATCTGGCTGCTTCTGGGCTTCATTCAGGATGTGCCGAAGGAGATTGAGGAGGCCGCCCAGTCGGACGGCGCCGGCACCGTGCGCACGCTGGTCCAGATCGTCGCGCCGCTGATTGCGCCGGGCATCGGCGCCAGCGCCGTGATCACCTTCCTCTTCACCTGGAACGACCTCTTGCTCGCCTTGACCCTGACTTCGAGCAAGGCGGCGCAGACGCTGCCCGTCGGGCTCACCAATTTCGTCTCGCAGTATGGCATCGACTGGGGCGCCATGTCGGCCGCCGGCGTGCTCATGGTCATCCCGACCTTGGTGTTCGTCTGGTTCGCCCAGGGGCTGCTGGTCAAAGGCCTGACGACTGGTGCGGTTCGCGGTTGAACGGCTGGAACGATGGTTGAACGCAACTGAGTGACGATCGCTGAGGCTTGCGCCTCAGCGCAGATTGGAGGAACGGAATGCAAGCTGACCAGATACCGGCGATACCGGACATTTCCCGGCCGCCACGAGAACTGGTCGACGCGCTGGCGGCGATCGGTTCGGCGACGCTGGCCAGCGAGCTCTACCACAAGATGGGCATTCGCGACCCGCAGATCCGCGGGCCGCGTCCCTTGCGTTCCGGCAGCACGGCGGCAGGGCCAGCGCTGACGCTCCAGTGCATGCCGAAGCGCGAGGATCTGTACAACGAGACGGAGTATGAGGAGCCTGAGCGGCAACTGCACCGCCACGTGCTTTATCCCACCCAGCCCGGCGACATGGTGGTGGTCGATGCCCGCGGCGATCTGGGCAGCGGCATTTTCGGTGAGATGATGCTGACCTATTTTGCTGGGCGGGGCGGCGCCGGCGTCGTTGTCGACGGCTGCATTCGCGATTCCGCCCAGGCGGCGGCGCTCGATATCGGCATCTGGGTGAGGGGCGTCACGCCGAATTTCCACGCCCAGACCAACATCGTCCCCTTTGCCGTCAACGTTCCGATCGCCTGCTCGAACGTCCTGGTCATCCCGGGCGACATCATCGTCGCCGACGACGATGGCGTTGTCGTCGTGCCGGTCGCCCTTGCCCCCAGATTGGTCGAGCTCGCCGGCGCGCATATCGAGTGGGAGGAGTTTTCGCGCGCGCGGCTCGCGCAAGGAGGAGACCTGCGGAAATACTACCCGTTGAGCCCCGAGGGCGAGGCCGAATACCGCGCATGGCGGCAGGCCCAAGGAAAATGAGCCGCGCCGGTACGGGAGAAGAATAGGTGTCCGCAATCGAGATAGAACAGCTCGGCAAGAGCTTCGGCGCGGTGGAAGTTCTGCGCGACGTCAACATCGAAATCGCCAGCGGCGAGTTCGTGGTCCTTGTCGGTCCGTCGGGCTGCGGCAAGTCAACGCTCCTGCGCATCATCGCGGGACTCGAAGAGCATACGACTGGTGAGATCCGCATCGGCGGGCGCGTCGTCGACGAGATGCCGGCCAAGTCGCGCGACATAGCCATGGTCTTCCAGAGCTACGCGCTCTATCCGCATATGAGCGTGGCCGACAATATGAGCTTCGCGCTTCGGCTGGCCAAGGTTCCCAGGGAGGAGATCGTCTCCAGGGTGAAGGCGGCGGCCGAAATCCTCGGTCTGCAGGACCTGCTCGGCCGCATGCCGCGTCAGCTGTCCGGCGGCCAGCGCCAGCGTGTCGCCATGGGTCGCGCGATCGTGCGCGCGCCCTCGGCCTTCCTGTTCGACGAGCCGCTCAGCAATCTCGACGCCAAGCTGCGCGTGAAGATGCGTGCCGAGATCAAGAAGCTGCACCAGCGGCTCGGCCGCACCAGCATCTACGTCACGCATGACCAGACCGAGGCGATGACGCTCGCCGACCGAATCGTGGTCCTGAACAAGGGCCGCATCGAACAGATCGGCACCCCTTCCGAACTCTACGAGAAACCGGCCAATCTGTTCGTCGCGGGCTTTATCGGCTCCCCGGAAATGAATCTCATCGAAGGTCGCGTCGACAACGGCGCGTTCGAAGCCGGTTCAGGCCTTCGCCTGCCATTGCCCAAAGGTCTGGAGTTCCACGGCGCACAAGAGGTGATTTACGGGATCCGTCCTCAGCACATCATCGTCGGGGGCGATCACGCGAGGGCCAGCGTCCAGGTGGTGGAGCCGACAGGAGAGGCTCAGGAACTGACGTTGAGGACAAGCGGGGTCGAGCTCGTGGCCGAAGTTCGGGATCAGCAGCCGTTCAAGCCCGATCAAGAGGTTGGGTTAGAGGTGATGGTTTCGAAGGTCCACCTATTCGACGCGCGAAGTGGCATGAGGATAAATCAGGACGAACTCGTCAGAGGGTAGGGGGAACTGCTCGCCCGTGGAGCTCGCGTTTAAGCGGCCGAGGCCGCGAATGGGTGCACTCGGCCGGATCGCGCGCGACCAATGGCGACCGAACCAGCTCAGCCGACTGCGCCGGCTGAGCTCGCGTTCCGAGGGTTACAGCCGGCGCCTCAGGCCCGCTTCTCATAATCAATGACGATGCGGCCCTGGATGTCACCCTTGTGCATACGGGAGAAGATGTCGTTGATGTTCTCGAGCTGTTCGGTCTCGATTGTCGCCTTGACCTTGCCGTCCCCCGCAAAGTCCAGCGCTTCCTGCAGGTCGAGCCGTGTCCCGACGATCGAACCGCGGACCGTCACGCCGTTGAGCACGGTATCGAAGATCGACAGCGGGAAATCGCCTGGCGGCAAACCGTTGAGCGACACCGTTCCTCCGCGGCCGACCATTCCGAGCGCCTGCTCGAAGGCTTTCGGCGACACGGCGGTGACAAGAACCCCCTGGGCGCCGCCGACCTCCTTCTTGACGAAGGCGGCGGGATCGGCCTGGCGGGCGTTGACGGCCAGCGCGGCACCGAGGCGTTTGGCGAGGTCGAGCTTCGCATCGTCGATGTCGACCGCAATGACGTTCAGCCCCATCGCCTTCGCGTATTGAACCGCCAGGTGGCCGAGCCCGCCGATACCCGAGATCACCACCCATTCGCCAGGCTTGGTATCCGTGACCTTGAGGCCCTTGTAGACGGTGACGCCCGCGCACAGGATCGGCGCGATCTCCGTGAATGATATGTTGCCCGGCAGATGGCCGACATAATCGGGATCGGCAAGGACGTATTCGGCAAAGCTGCCGTTCACCGAATAACCGGTGTTCTGCTGCTCCTCGCAAAGCGTCTCCCATCCGCCGAGGCAATGTCTGCAGTGGCCGCAGGCGGTATAGAGCCAGGGCACGCCGACGCGATCGCCTTCCTTGACGTGCTTGACGCCTGATCCAACGGCCACGACATGCCCGACACCCTCATGGCCGGGAATGAAGGGCGGCTTAGGCTTCACCGGCCAATCGCCTTCGGCGGCGTGCAGATCGGTGTGGCACACGCCCGTGGCCGCGATCTTGACGAGGATCTGGCCTGCTCCGGGCGTTGGCACCTGAACCTCTTCGATCACGAGCGGCTTGCCGAACTGGCGAACGACGGCTGCTTTCATAGTCTTGGGCATGGAATACTCCTGGGTTGTGAGTGGGTCCTATTTCAGGAACTGGCGGAAGCGCCGCAGCGAGAACGCAAACAGGAGCGTGCTGATGACCAGCAGCGCCGCGAGCTGCGGCCACACGACATCGAGGCCCGCGCCGCGGAACAGCACCGCCTGTGCCAGCATGACGAAATGTGTGTTGGGCGCGGTGAACATGATGGCCTGGATGGCCATGGGCATGCTCTCGCGCGGCGTGACGCCGCCGGACAGCACCTGCAGGGGCAGGAGCACCATCATCAGCAGCAGGCCGAATTGCGGCATGGAGCCGGCGACGGTGGCAAGGAATATCCCCAGGCAGGTCATGGCGACGATGTCGAGCGCCGCGCCCACCATGAATAGCGCGATCGATCCGTTGATGGGGACCGACAGCAGCCCCTGGATGACGACGACGAGTGCAAGGCCGGACGCCACGAGCACGACAATGCCCATCGACCAGATCTTGCTCGTCATGATCTCGAATGCGGTGACCGGCATCACCAGAAGATGCTCGATCGTCCCGTGCTCGCGCTCGCGGATCAGCGCTGCGCCGGTGAGCACGATAGACAGCATCGTGATCGAGGAGATGGCATTGGTGATGGCGCCGAACCAACCCTTGTTGAGTTCAGGGTTGAAGCGCGCCCGCAGGTCGAGGTCGACGGGCAGGGAGGCCTTGGAACGATAGCGGTCGAGGAATTCGTTCACTTCTCCCGAAACGATCGACTGGATGTAGCCTCCGCCGGTAAAGGCCTGCGACATCCGGGTGGCGTCGATGTTGAGCTGGACCGCCGGCGAGCGGCCGGCCAGCAGATCGCGCTGGAAGTTCGGCGGAATATCCAGCGCGAAAGTATCCATGCCTGAATCCATGCGGCTGTCCATCTCCGGCTGGGAGATGAGCAAAGGCGCGGTGAAGTAGGGCGGATAAAATGCCGTGACGACGCGCGACGAGACCGGCGACTGATCCTCATCGACGATGGCGATCGGAGCGTGATTGAGCGTCTCGGGCATCGCCTTCGAGGCGGTGTAGATGGCGGCGGTGAAGGCATAGACGATCAGCACGAGCATCATCGGGTCCCGCATGAGACCGCGCAGTTCCTTTATGCCGAGATTGTATATGTTGGCGATGCGCATCAGCGGGCCTGTTTTTTCAAGAATGCCGCTCCAAGGCCGAGCAGCACCGGGATGGCGACGAGCATCGGCACGAACGCGCCGGACAGGTCGGCAAAGCTGAGCGCCTTGGAAAAGACGCCGCGCGAGATCGTCACGAAATAGGTGGTCGGATAGATCCGGCCGACGAATGCGCCGACGCCCAGGAGCGACGACACCGGGTCGATCATGCCCGAATATTGGGTGGCGGGGATCATGGTGATCAGCGCGGTTCCGAAGATCGCCGCGATCTGGCTGCTCATGAAGGTCGACAGGAAAAGCCCCATGGCCGTCGTGGCCGTGACATAGACAAGGGCGGCGGCGGCGAAAGCCGGAAGGCTGCCGGTCAGCGGCACACCGAAGAGGAAGACGGCGAAGCCCGTCAGCAGCACGAAGTTGAGCATCGCGAGGGCGACATAGGGAATCTGCTTGCCGATCAGGAACTCCAGCCGGGTGACGGGCGTGACGTAGAAATTGATGATGGAGCCGAGCTCCTTCTCCCGCACCACGCTGAGCACGGCCAGCATTGCCGGGATCGCCAACAGAAGCATCGGGATAACCGCCGGAACGATGGCATCGAGACTGCGGACGTCGGGATTGTAGCGGTAGCGGATGTCGAGCTGGAAGGCGCTGGCGGTGGCGGCGTCGCCATAGAGTTCACGCGCCTTCCGCGTCAGCCAGCCGGCATGCATTCCCGAAACATAGCCTTGCACGGTTTCGGCCCGTGTAGGCATAGCGCCGTCGATCCAGGCGCCGATCGTGACGTCGCGGCCGCGCGCGAGGTCGCGCCCGAAGCCGGGCGGGATTTCGATTGCGAGGCTGAGTTCCCCGTCCTCCATGCGCCGGTCGAGATCGGCATAGTCGATGATCGGCGCCTTCTCGGTGAAATAGCGCGAGCCGGCGATCTGCAGCACATAGTCCCGGCTGATCGTCGTGTCGTCGTGATCGAGGACGGCGAAGGAGAGGTTTTCGACGTCCATGTTGATGCCGTAGCCGACGACGAACATCAGGATGAGGCTGCCGACGGTCGCCAGCGTGGCCCGGATCGGATCGCGCAAGAGTTCAAGCGCCTCGCGCCGCGTGTAGGCGAACATGCGGCGCAAATCGAAGGAACGGCCTGTGCCGCTCCTGCCGGGGCGACTGGCCTGCGCTTCCTGGACCGGCATCGTCCCGGCCGTCATGCTCGGCGTTTCTGCCTGCTTGCCTGTCGCCTCCTCGAGATATCCGACGAAGGCTTCCTCCAGCGTTGCCGCCGACCGGCTTTTGACGATCGCGGCCGGCGTGTCGCTGACCAGGACCTTGCCGGCATGCATGAGCGAGATGCGGTCGCAGCGTTCCGCCTCGTTCATGAAATGCGTGGACACGAAGATCGTCACGTTCCGCTTGCGCGAGAGGTCGGCAAGAATCCGCCAGAACCCGTCGCGGGCAACCGGGTCGACGCCGGAGGTCGGCTCGTCGAGGATCAGTATCTCCGGAGAATGGATCATCGCCACAGCCAGCGACAGCCGCTGGCGGATGCCGAGCGGCAGCGCTTCGGGCAGCGTGTCGACATTGTCGGCGAGGCCGAATTGCTGCGCGACCTCCTCGACCCGGGGCGGGATCGCCGCATCGGCCATGCCGAAGAGGCGGGCATGGAGCTCGAGATTCTGCCGGACCGTCAGCTCAGAATAGAGCGAGAATCCTTGCGACATGTAGCCGACGCGCCGCCGCACCTCGATGTCGCGGGGGTCGATCTCGCGCCCGAACAGCCGTGCCTTGCCCTCGGACGGCTCGAGCAGCCCGGTCAGCATCTTCATCGTGGTCGTCTTGCCGCAGCCGTTCGATCCGAGGAAGCCGAAGATCTCGCCGCGGCCAATGCGGAAGCTCGCGTCGTCGACGGCGGTGAAATCGCCGAAGCGCATGGTGAGGTGTTCGGCCTCGATGGCAGGTTCGCTGTCGGCGCCGGCGGGCCGCGGAGGGATCACCACAGGCTCGTGGCTGTCCCGCTTCTCCGGCGGGAGAAGGGCTATGAAGGCGGCGTCCAGGTCGGGCGCGCCGGTTCTTTCGAGCAGGTCGGCCGGGGTTCCGGAGGCGAGCACGCGGCCCGCGTCCATGGCCACCAGCCAGTCGAAGCGCGCGGCCTCTTCCATATAGGCCGTGGCGATGATGACGCTCATGCCCTCGCGACCCTTGCGGATTTCGCCGATCAGTTCCCAGAACTGGCGGCGCGACAACGGATCGACGCCGGTGGTCGGCTCGTCCAGGATCAGGAGGTCCGGATCGTGGATGAGGGCGCAGCACAGGCCAAGCTTCTGCTTCATGCCGCCCGAAAGCTTGCCGGCCTGCCGCTCGGCGAAAGGCGCCAGCCCCGTTCGCTTCAGAAGCTCGCCGATGCGGCGCTCGCGCTCGCGCCGATCATGCCCGAACAGGCGGCCGAAGAAATCGATGTTGTCGAAGACCGACAGCGTCGGATAGAGGTTCTTGCCCAGGCCTTGTGGCATATAGGCGATCCTGGGGTAGGCGCTCTGCCGGTGGCCGAGATCGGCCATGTCGCCGCCCAGCACCTCGACATGCCCCTGCTGGATCGTCCGTGCTCCGGCAATCAGGGAAAGCAGGCTGGATTTGCCGACGCCGTCCGGCCCGATCAGGCCGACCATGCGGCCGGCCGGGAAATCGAGCGTTACGGCATCGAGAGCCCTGACCTTTCCGTAAGCGTGGCCGACATTCTCCAGCCGCGCCACGTAGCTTGACGGAAGGCCCGCGCCGGCGTCCGGCCGCGCATTCATTGCACGAGCTTTCCCTTGAGGCTCGCCGGCCATGAGGCCTGCGGATCGAGCCGCACATAGGCCACGCCGGGCAGGCCGGTTTTCACCTGCTGGATATATTTGCGGAGCAGCTCCGGTGCGATGTGCGCCTTGATCCGGAACATGAGTTTCAGGCGCTCCTCCTCCGTTTCGACCGTCTTGGGCGTGAACTGCGCGACGTCCGCGACGAAGGTCACCTTGGCGGGGATGATGTATTGCGGCGCCGCGTCGAGCACGAGACGCACATCGGAGCCGATCGCGACGCGCCCGGCCTGAGCGGTCGACAGGAAGAAGGTCATGTAGACATCGCCGAGGTCGACGAGGTTGAGCACGCGCCCGCCGCCCGCCAGCACCTCTCCGGGCTCCGCCACGCGGAACTGGATGCGCCCGTCGCGCGGCGACGCCAGCGTGGCGTCGCCGATATCGGCGTCGATGCTTTCGATCGCGGCCTGCGCCGCGTCGACCGTGGACTTGGCATCGACCACCTGCGCCCGCGCGGCGTTGATGGCCGCTTCACTGGCGGCGAGTTGGGCCTGCGCGGCGGCGACGGCGGCTTTCGCGCTCTGCTCGGCCGCGCGGTCGTTGTCCAGGACCTGCTGGGAGACGGTGTTGTTGACCGCAAGCTGCTGCGAGCGCGCCAGGGTCCGATCGGCGGCGTCGAGCTCGGCTTCGCGCTGCGCGACGACAGCGCCGGCCGCCGTCTTTTCAGCCTCGCGCTGCGTCACCAGGCTGCCAGCGGTCTCGACCCCGATGGTGGCGCGCTGAAACTGCGCCTCGGCCTGGCGGCGCTGCGCCTCGAGCTGCGCGGTATCCATGTGGGCAAGCACCTGGCCGGCCTTGACGAAATCGCCTTCGCCGACAAGGATTTCCTTGATCCGCCCCGCCGCCTTCGTCGAGACGTCGATCTCGACCGCCTCGATGCGGCCGTTGCCGCTGGCGATGCCTTCCGGCAGCTGCCCGTCCTTGGAACGCTGCCACGCATAGTAGCCGGCTGCTCCGATGGCGATCAGGGCGCCGAGGATCAGCCATCGCGGGGAAACCTTCATAGCCGGCCTCCGGTGTTGCGCGATACGTCAGGTTCGGCTGGCGCCAAAAGCGCCCCCTCGAGATGGACTGGCGCCGGAGACAGCGGCCCCGAAGCGGAGAAGGGAAGGAACCTTGCCGAGGCAATTTCCCGCCGCCAGGCGCCGATCTGTTCGGCACTTAAGGTAATGCCGTCCATGTCAGGGGAACTCCGTTCAGGTTGCCAAGTTGGCGCGACCAAAACAGAGACCGGCTGCGGCGACCTTGATCGATGTCAATTCTGGGAGAAGGGGTCGCTGTGAGCGTCGGGACCAGGGCCTGAACGTTCGCCGGGCTTCTGATCGGTCAATGCATTATGGCGAGGACGATACCGTGCCGACGCGGTCGAGAGGAGCTGTTCGGCGGCCGGAGCGTCAGACAAATCGCGGGAAAGCGTCCGCATCGGGCGCGTTCGCCCAGCTTTGCAATGTCTGTCCGCCGTCGAGCAGCCAGTCGACGCCGGTGACGTGGCGGGCATCGTCCGAGGCCAGGAAGGCGACGGCGGCGGCGACATCCTCGGGCTGGCCGATACGGCGCAGCGGAATGCGGTCGGCGAAACGGCGAATGCCGGCTTCATAGGCTGCCTGGTCCCGCGCCGGCACGCCCAGCCGGGTCTCGATGACCCCGGGGCAAATCGCGTTGACGCGAATGCCATAGGCAGCGGCGTCGAGGCCGCGATCCTGGTCAGGCCGACCACGCCGTGCTTGGTCGAGGCATAGCCGGCGCCACCGGACAGCACGTCCCAGCCGGCCATGGACGAGCCCATATTGACCACCGATCCCTTGATCTTGCCAGCGATCATGGTCGCCACCGTCGCGCGCAGGACGTAGAACATGCCGTTGAGGTTGATGCCGACGATGCGTTGCCAGTCCTCGGTGCTCAGCTCGTGGACCGGCGCGACCTTTCCGGAAATGCCGGCATTGTTGAATAGCACATCGATACGGCCGAAGCGTGCGGCCACCGCCTGGACCATGCCTTCCGCCGACGCCGGGTCGGCGACGTCCACCGCGAAGGCTTCGTCGCGATCGCCGAATGTCGTTGCCAGGGCCTCTGCACGGGTCCCGTCGAGGTCGGCGACGGCGACTGTCGCGCCTTCCTCGACGAAGCGGCGCACCGCCGCGGAGCCGATGGCGCCGGCGGCGCCCGTCACCAGAACGATCTTGTCCTTGAAGCGCATCTCTTGCCTCCAAAAGCCGGATGCCGGTCAGCGATAGTCGCGCCATGAGAAGCGCGGCTCGAATCCCAGCGCCGCTTTGGCCGCCGAGGTGTCGATGAAGGCGGCGTTGCCATCCAGCGGACGCGTGATCGGAACGTCCGGATAGGCTTGCGCCGCGAGCGTTGCGCTGGGCACGTCCATATAGCTGTCCCACACCGATGCCGACACCGATCCTCTACGACTGCGATCCCGCCACGACGCTGCCATTGCGCTGGTCATGGCGCATCGCTCGCCCGACATCGAGCTTCTCGGCGTCACCACGAGATGTGGCAACGCGGAGCTCGAGAAGACAACGGACAACGCGATCCGCGTGCTTGATTTCCTCGGCGCCGGCGATGTGCCGGTCGCCGCCGGCTGCGCGCAGCCCCTGGCGCGGCCGCTGGTTCTGGGCACCGCCGATGGCCCGAGCGGGCTCGAAGGCTCGCCCTATCTGCCGCAGCCCTCGCGCGGGCCGATCAAGCAGCATGCGGTGGACTTCCTTGCCGAGAAGCTCGCGGCATCTCCGGAACCGCTGCTGGTGGTGGCGACCGGCCCGCTCTGCAACATCGGCCTGCTCGTGCTCAAGCACCCGCACGTGCTGCCCAAGATCAAGGAGCTGATCTGGATGGGCGGCGTGTTCTATCGCAAGAGCGAGATCATCACGCCGACCGAGTTCAACGCCTTCTGCGACCCCGAGGCCCTGAAGCTGGTGCTGGACGCCGGGGTGCCCATCACCATGATAGGGCTCGACGTGACCATGCAGGTGCTGATCGAGGCGCCGCAATACGAGGAACTGGCCAGGATCGACACGCCGCTCGGCCGCGTGGTCATGGACTGGCTGAAATTCTACGAGAAGCTGCACCGCAACTCGATGGGCGTCGGCGGCGCCATGCACGACCCGCTGGCGCTGGCGCTGGCGATCGATCCGACGCTCGTCCGCACGCGTCCGGCGCATATCGGCGTCGACCTGTCCGGCAGCTACACATTCGGCGCCACGGTGGCCGATTTCTGGCATGAGCGCGGTGAGGAGGACAATGCGCGCATCGCCTATGAAGTCGATGCCGACCGCTTCTTCAAGCTGATGTTCGATTTGCTCCGCTAAAGCATGTCTCCCGAAGTGGGAACCGGTTTCGGGATCAAGACATGCGTAAATCAAGAACCTAAAGCGCATGGAGCGAATCTGAAAGATCGCGACGCGCTTTAGGCCGTCGGAAGGCTCACCGCTCCAGGCAGATCGCGACACCCTGGCCGCCGCCGATGCAGAGCGAGGCCAAGCCCTTCTTCGCTCCACGCCGGACCATCTCGTGCAGCAGCGTCACCACGATGCGGCAGCCGGAGCCGGCCAGCGGATGGCCAAGCGCGATGGCGCCGCCGCTCATATTGATGATGTCCTCGTTCCAGCCCATCTCGCGATTGACGGCGATGGCTTGCGCGGCGAAGGCCTCGTTGATCTCCATCGCGTCGAGATCGGACGCGCGCCAGCCGGCCTTGTCGAGCGCGCGCCGCGAGGCCGCGACGGGACCGAGGCCCATGTCCATCGGCTCGACGCCGGCAGAAGCATAAGAGGCGATGCTGGCGAGGGGTGTCAGGCCGAGTTCCTTCATCCGCGCCTCCGACATCACAAGCACCGCGGCGGCGCCGTCGTTGAGACCGGATGAGTTGCCGGCCGTGATCGTCCCCGCCGCATCGAAGACCGGTCTCAGCCGGCCAAGGCCTTCCATCGTTGTGGAGGGGTTGGGATGCTCGTCACGCTCGATGACGACATCGCCTTGCCTGGCCTTGATCGACACAGGCGCAATCTCGTCGTCGAACCTGCCAGCCTGGATGGCGGCGTCCGCCTTCTCCTGCGAGCGCAGCGCGAACCTGTCCTGTTCCTCGCGGGTGATCTGGTAGCGCTGCGCCAGCGCTTCGGCGGTGACGCCCATATGCACCTGATGGAAGGCGTCCCACAGACCGTCGGTGATCATGGAATCCTTCACCGTACGGTCGCCCATGCGGATGCCGGCGCGCACCCCGTGAATGACATGTGGCGCCGAAGTCATCGAATCCTGTCCGCCGGCGATCACGCAGTCGGCGTCGCCGCAGCGAATGGCCTGGGCGGCGAGATGGATCGACTTCTGCCCGGCGCCGCAGACCTTGTTGACGGTCATGGCGGGCACCCGACCGGCAGGCCGGCCTTGAGAGCAGCCTGCCGGGCTGGATTCTGCCCGGCGCCGCCGGTCAGCACCTGGCCCATGATCACCTCGCCGACGGCATCGGGCGCAAGCTGCTTTTCGGCCAGCATCGCCTGGATAAGCTGCGCCCCCAGCTCCGCCGCCGACAGACCGGCGAACGCGCCGTTCAGCTTGCCGATGGGCGTCCGCTTCGCGGCAACGATGTAAAAGGCGTCCATGTCTGTTCCTCCGGCAGCGCGGTCCGCTTGGGCGTGATCGCCGCTTGACATTCTGGTTATAACCAATAATCATGAAATGCATCGGCAGGCAAGGTCGCGGCAAAGAGCCCGGCCTGCATTGCGGGAGGAAATCCATGTCATCCGTGCTTTGGACGCCGGCGCCGGCCGCGTTCCAATCGTCCAATCTTGCGCGCTTTTCGATGGCCAACGGCTTCGATCCGCGCGACTACGAGACGCTGCATCGCTGGTCGATCGGCGATCCCGGCGCCTTCTGGCGGGCGCTGTGGGATTTCGCCGAGGTCATTGGAGATCCGGGCGGGATCGCCTTCCTGCGCGACGACAATGCGCCGATGACCGGGAGTCGCTTCCTGCCGGAAGCGACACTCAATCTCGCGGAAAACCTGCTGCGCGGCGATGAGGAGAGGGTTGCTCTCATCGAGGTCGACGAGAGTGGCCATTTCCAGACCATCACACTGGGCGAATTGCGCCGGCTCGTCGCCAGGACGGCGCATGGCCTGCGCGCGGCCGGCGTCGGCAAGGGCGATTGCGTCGGCGGTATCCTGCCCAATCGCGTCGAGGGCCTCGTGGCGCTTTTGGCGACGCTTTCCGTCGGCGCCGTCTGGTCGTCCTGCTCGCCTGATTTCGGCGCCGCGGCGATCGTCGACCGCCTCGGCCAGATTGGCGTCAAGGTGCTGTTCGCCGCGCCGCGCTACCGCTATGCGGGCAAGGAGCACGACATCTCCGCCAGGCTGGCCGAGATCGTCGCCGCGATGCCGACGGTGACGACGCTGG
>NZ_RZSA01001100.1:0-2012 GCF_003998075.1 Mesorhizobium sp. M2A.F.Ca.ET.037.01.1.1
ACCGTCGCGCTCACCCAGGCCGTGCCGATCCGCGCCGCCATCGTGCATGTGCTGGGCGCGCCGCTCTCCTCGGTCTGGAAGATCGACATCGAGCCGCTGTCGCTCACCGAGTTCCGCAACGACGGCCGCCGCTGGGTGCTGCACGCGAGCGGGGTCGCCGGCGCGAGATAGCGCCGGAAACAGCTTTTCTGCTAATGGGCCGCGGTGCAGACGAATCCTGCTGTTTCAGCAACCGCTAACGGAACGGAAACGCCTTGCTGCTATGGTGCTGCCCAGTGGCGAGGAGAGCCTTGCCTTAGGAGCCGCCGGATATGGCCAATTATCCCGAGACCGAGCGCCGTCTTCATGCGCGCGAATTCGTGCTCAAGGAAGCCACGATCATTGCCGGTGCCGTCAGGATCGGCTGCTCGGTCAGGAATCAGCACGAGCAGGGCGCGGAGTTGCGCGTCGCCGCCGATACGGAGATCCCGGAACGCTTCCTGCTCGAGGTCCCAGCCGACGATATGACCTATCGCGCCTTGGTGCGGTGGCGGCGCAACGACCGCATCGGCGTGGCGCTCTACAGCAACGCGCCGAAGGACTGACGCGGTTCTCAGCAATTCGCGACTTGATCCTGTCCGGACGGCATGCAACCCGGCACATCGGGAACGCAACCGTGGCGCGTGCGTTCATGGGGGCCGATCAATTGGGATTCGTGCATGAGCAGGACAGCCGTTTGGGTGGCGCTGATCGCTATCATTCTCGTGGCCCTCTATTTGTTGCAGCACAATGGCATGATCAGATTCTAAAGCACGGCGGCGCTCTGCGCCGTTCGCCGGGTCAGCAGCAGCTGTTCTCTCCGCAGCACGGCTTGCCAGCGGCCGCCTGTTCCTTCAGCCAGCGGTCACGCGGCTTGCAGCTCGCTGGCCGTGGCGAAAGCACGACCTCGATAGCGCCGCCAACGACGCTTGGCTGGGCTGCGCGGTGCAGCTCCATCGGGCGGATCCCGTCGCTGACCTCGAAGGTCAGCTCGCCGACTGGTCGAGAGCCACGTGATCCGAGACCTTGCGGATGATCGCCGCGAACTTGCCGGCCGGCATATGGACCGGCCCGCCTTCGTCCACGTCCCATAGCTGGACGAAGATCTCCGACCATGATTCCGGATTGGCCTCGCAATCCAGCGCCGAGAACTGGCCCGCCTTCACCTCGGTGACATGATAGCCTGGCTTAACCGTCTGCCCGTCATAGCGGAACACCAGCGGCCTGTCCTTGTAGTCGGCCAGCGCGCCCAGCAGGTCGCCGATGGTCAGGTCGGAGGGGTCGATCGGGGCGGCGTTTTTATGATTGTCAGAAGACAGCATGTCGGCTATTCCTCATTTCAATATTTCAAGGATTATCGAAACGTGGATGAACGTCAAGCCCTGATCGCCTTTGGCGCGCTGTCGCAGGAAACCCGCCTGCGCCTGCTGCGCCTGTTGGTCGTTGCCGGACCGGAAGGCATTTCCGCCGGCTCGCTCGCCGAACAGGTGGAGGTCTCGCCCTCCAATGTCAGCTTCCACCTCAAGGAACTGGAACGGTCCGGCCTCGTCACCGCGCGGCGTGATGCCCGCTCGATCGTCTACAGCGCCGAGTACGACGCGCTGTCCGGCCTGATCCGTTTCCTGATGGAGGATTGCTGCTCGGGCCGCCCGGAGATCTGCGCGCTGGCGCTTGCCGCGCCTTGCTGCCGGCCGGGCGAGGGGACCACGCAATGACTGCCGCGCCCTTGGCCCAGCATGGCAAACCGATGAGCGGCTTCGATCCATTGCGCCGGTTCGTCGCCGAAGCCCTGGGCACCGGACTGCTGGTGGCGACGGTCGTCGGTTCCGGCATCATGGCCGAGACGCTGACGCACGACACCGCGCTGGCGCTGCTCGGCAACACGCTCGCGACCGGCGCCATGCTGGTGGTGTTGATCACCATCCTCGGTCCGATCTCCGGCGCGCATTTCAATCCCGCGGTTTCGCTGGTGTTCTGCCTCAACCGGTCTCCTG
>NZ_RZSA01001101.1:0-2008 GCF_003998075.1 Mesorhizobium sp. M2A.F.Ca.ET.037.01.1.1
GCCCTTCATTCTTCAAACGACTGCAGACGGCTCAGGCCGCTTCTTCCTTATCGTCGTCTTCGTCGTCGCCGTCTTCATCCTCGCGGTCTTCCTCATCGTACTCGGACAGGTCCGTGGCTTCGACCGCCGCGGCGGCAGCATGGTCGAGGATGTCGTCGGAAGCGGGTTCGACGGCCTCGGCGGCGGCCGGGGTCTCTTCAATCAGGTCGATATCGTCAACGGAATTCATGGCATGCCTCCGTGTTTGGGGAACGTCTTTTGTCTGATGCATGTCGTTGTCCCGGAACCGCTGCGCAGTTCCGGGCGACATGCATCGGTTCTCCCACGCGGAGGTCATCGCCGTATGACTGTAAGCCGGCTCCGGGGTACTAATTTTCGAGCGCAAAATTGTTGAAGCCTACCCGCATCCTAGCGGATGCGGGTAGGTCCAAATGTGCGACGTTTCGAGCCGTCAGCCGACGATTTTTGAAAAATCCGCGACCTGGTCGGTGGCGGCGCGGATGCGGGCAAGCAGCGCCAGGCGGTTGGCGCGCACGGCCTGGTCCTCATCATTCACGAGAACGCCTTCAAAAAATGAATCAACCGGTTCGCGCAACACGCTAAGCGCCAGCATGGCGGCGGAAAAATCTTCGTTTTGAATCGCTTGGCCGGCTTCCTTCTCGGCCTGATTCACCGCGGCATAGAGCTTCTTTTCCGCGTCTTCGCGGAACAGAGCCGGCTCAACGGTCTCGGCGACCAGCGTTTTCTTCTTCTCTTCGGCGGCCAGGATGTTGGCGGCGCGCTTGGTGCCGGCGAGCAGGTTCTTGCCCTCGTCGGTGTCGAGCAAGGAGCCCAGCGCCTCGACGCGACGCACGATCTGAAGGAGATCGTCGTTCGGCGATTGGCCGATCTCCCCCCTTGTGGGGGAGATGCCCGGCAGGGCAGAGGGGGGCGCGACAGAATGTGAGGCCGGCGGGACAGCGCCCCCCTCTGTCGGCTTCGCCGACATCGCCCCCACAAGGGGAGAGATTGGGCGCGAACCCGCTGACAGCACGGCATCGATCAAGTCATGGCGTGCACCGCTTTCACGCAGATAGACCTTCAGGCGATCGTGGAAGAAGGCGAGGAGATCGGACGACTGATCTGTGCCGCCTTTGAAGTTCGCGAAGGCCTTGGCGAAGAGGGACGTCAACGCCAGACGGATACGGTTCTCTATAAGGATCCTGACCACGCCAAGTGCTGCTCGGCGCAGAGCGAACGGATCCTTGCTGCCCGTAGGCTTTTCATCGATCGCCCAGAAGCCGGTCAGCGTATCGAGCTTGTCGGCAAGCGCGACGGCAACCGACACCGGATCGGTCGGCACGCGGTCGGAAGGACCCTGCGGCTTGTAGTGTTCCTCGGCGGCCGCGGCTACGGATGCATCCTCGCCCTGCAGAAGCGCGTATTTGCGACCCATGGCCCCTTGCAGTTCGGGGAACTCGCCTACCACCTCGGTCTGCAGATCGGCCTTGGCGAGCACGGCCGCGCGGGCGACCAAAGCGCTATCAGCGCCGACGATCGGGGCCAGTTCTTGCGCGAGCCGCCTGATGCGCTCAACGCGCTGCCCCTGCGTGCCGAGCTTGGCATGGAAGGTCACGTTGAGGTGGTCGAGCCGCGCCATGCGCTGGTCGAGCGGCTTCTTCAGATCCAGGCCGAACTTCGCCGCCGATTCCGCGAGCTGGTCGAGGTCCGGCAGGCCGCTCTGGTCGGTCTTCCAGAAATAGAGCGCGTCGGACAGGCGCGCCCGCACCACCTTGCCGTTGCCATAGGCGATCTCCTTGCCGCCATCGTTCGCCTCGATGTTGGCGACCAGGATGAAGCGGTTCGAGAGATCCTCGCCGGCGCCCTGCGGCCGGGTGACGAAGCATTTCTGGTTGGCGCGAATGGTGAGGCGGATGACTTCGCCCGGAATGGCGAGGAAATCCCGCTCGAATTCGCCCATCAGCACGACCGGCCATTCGACCAGACCGGAGACTTCCTCCAGCAGGCC
>NZ_RZSA01001102.1:0-2006 GCF_003998075.1 Mesorhizobium sp. M2A.F.Ca.ET.037.01.1.1
GCATTGGAGAGCAGGTTGATGGCGATCTGCTTGATCGCGCGGCGGTCGGCGTAGACCCGCATCGCATCGGCGATGCGCGTCTCGACATTGATCGACTTTTCCGCCGCCTGCAGCGAGATCACCCGCACCGTCTCCTTGATCAGCGGGCAGAGGTCGATCTCCTCGCGGTCGAGCGAGAACTGGCCGGCCTCGATCTTCGACATGTCGAGGATATCGTTGATGACGCCGAGCAGGTATTTGCCGCTGCCGTTGATGTCGGTCGCGTACTCTTCGTAGCGCTCCGAGCCGAGCGGCCCGAACAGGCCCTGCTGCATCAGCTCGGAGAAGCCGATGATCGCGTTGAGCGGCGTGCGCAGCTCATGCGACATGTTGGCGAGGAATTCCGACTTGGCGCGATTGGCCGCCTCGGCGCGCTCGGTCTCCTTCATATATTTGCGGTTGAGCTCGACCAACTCGCTGGAGCGTTCCTCCTCGGCGCGGCGGGCGAGGCTGAGATCGTGGATCGTCGCCATCAGCCGGCGCTCGCTGTCGACCAGCTTCTCCTGATGCAGCTTGATCTGGGTGATGTCGGAGCCGACCGAGACGATGCCGCCGTCGCGGGTCCTGAGCTCGTTGACCTGCAGCCAGCGGCCGTCGGCAAGCTGGCGCTCCAGGGTGACGCCGCCATGCGGACCGTTGGCGTTGGCGAGCCTGCGCTCGGAGGCGAAGGCCAGCATCCGCTCCTCGAGCGCATCGCGACCGACGCCCGGCACGACGTCGCGGTCCGAGAGCCCATTGTCCTTCTGGAACTTCGAATTGCACATGATCAGCCGCTCGGAGGCATCCCACAGCACGAAGGATTCGTTGATGTTCTCGATCGCGGTTCTCAGCCGCATGTCGGCCGCTTCCGAACGCAGCGCCAGGTGCCGCTGCTCGGTGACGTCGACGGCGATGCCGATCAGCTGGATCTCCGGCGCTTCCGGGTCGATCACCTGGGCACGGGCCCGCATCCACACCCATTGTCCGTCGGCATGGCGCATGCGGAAGACCTGGTCGATATGGTCGATCTCGCGTTCGACGATGCGGTTGGCGAGCTCGAACAGGTCGCCGTCGTCCGGATGGATAATCTCGTCGACCTCTCCGAAGGAGAGCATCGTATCGCAGGGCTCGTAGCCCAGCATGTCGTACATCGAGCGCGACCAGTACATCTTGCCGCGCACCATGTCCCAGTCCCACAGCCCGCAGCGGCCGCGCACCAGCGCCATGTCGATGCGCTGATGCGCCTCGAGATAGATGCGGTCCGCCGCCTGGGCGCGCGCGGCCTGGCCGAAATAGGCATAGAGGATGACGATCAGCACGCCCGCCGTCAGCACGAACAGCGTGACGTTGAGCGACATCGACTTGCGCCAGCTGTCGAACACCGCTTCCTGCGGCACCAGCACGGCGGTCGCGTGCCCGCGGTCCCCGGTGAGGCTGACTGCGGCGAACCAATCCTTTCCGGCGATGCTGACATCCATCACGCCGGCGCGGTCGCCGAACATGAACAGCGGCTGGCCGCCAAGGACCAGACTGTCCAGCGTGCGGCCCTGCCAGCCGGTCGAAAGCGGCGAGACGGCGATGACCTTGAAGTTGCCGTCGGTGATGGCCAGCACATGGGCGCGGCTCATGGCGCCCTGGCGGCTGGTGCTTTCCAGCAGGCTGACGGCGTTGGCGCCCGCAACGTTGGGATCCGCCGTGATCGCCTGCGCCATCTGGCCGGCGGCTAAAGCCAGCACCGCCTTGGCGTCGCGCTCGATCTCGTCATGCTCGTTCATCAGTGACAGGAAGCGCAGCGCCGCGATAACGGCGAGGAAAATAACGATCAGCGCCGGGATCGACCGGCGAAGAAACGGCTCGGCGGCCAACAGCCGCTGATAGGTGGGTTCGGCGATCAGGCGCGCATTGCCGGCAAGTCCATCGCCCCTTGCCTTGCGACGCGCAAAAGCCTTCCCTCCGGGCGCGCCCCACGCGTCCGCCTTGGCCATAAA
>NZ_RZSA01001103.1:0-2001 GCF_003998075.1 Mesorhizobium sp. M2A.F.Ca.ET.037.01.1.1
GTCATGGAGAGCGACGCCGGCCGCATGCGTGGCAAGCGGCCCTTCGGCTTCACCGATCTGTCGCGCGGCAAGGGCTTGCAAGACGTGATCGACTTCATCGTCGAGCAGGGCGGGCTGCAATCGGCGCGCCCGGCGGCTTGATCCGCTGAGCCATCGATTATCGGTTGCTGGCAGCGGCGTCGCACGGCATTCTCATCCAAACAGGAGGATTTTCGATGAGCCTTGCCCGCCTGCACAAGGAACCGCTGAGCAACCTGCCCTATTACGAGGAGCGGGTCGATCTCGCCGCCGCCTTCCGCTGGACCGCGCGGCTCAACATGCATGAGGCGGTGGCCAATCACTTCTCACTGTCCGTCAACGAGGACAGCACGAAGTTTCTGATGAACCCGAACCAGGTGCATTTCTCGCGCATCAAGGCGAGCGACTTGCTCCTGATCGATGCCAACGATCCCGACACGCTCTCCGGCCCCGACGCGCCGGACCCGACCGCCTGGGGCCTGCACGGCGCCATCCATCGCAACGTCCCGCATGCGCGCTGCGCCATGCATGTCCATTCGATCCACGCCACGGTACTTGCCTCGCTCGCCGATTCGACGTTGCCGCCGGTCGACCAGAACTCGGCCATGTTCTTCAACCGCCATGTCGTCGACGCCAATTATGGCGGGCTGGCCTTCGAGGAAGAGGGCGAGCGTTGCTCTCAGCTTCTCACCGACCCCAAGGTCAAGGTGATGGTCATGGGCAATCATGGCGTCATGGTCATCGGCGACACGGTCGCCGACACCTTCAACCGCATGTTCTACTTCGAGCGCGCCGCCGAGACTTACATCAAGGCGCTGTGGACCGGGCGCCCGCTGCGCACGCTCTCCGACGAGATCGCCGAGAAGACCGCGCGCGAGATGGACGACTACCCCGGCCAGGCCGAGCGCCATCTGGCCGAGCTGAAAGCGATCCTGGACGAGGAAGAGCCGGTTTATCGGAATTGAGCGGCCTTTCCTTCTCCCCGTTTTACGGGGAGGTCCGAAGGACCGGATGAGGGGCAGCACCGACCTTCGGGGTTAAAGCCCCAACTGCGCCCGCAGCTCTTCAGCGCTGTTGATCACAATCGCGCCGGCCGGGCCGTCCATCGGCGCCTCCGGCCAGAAGAGCGTCTTCATGCCGGCAGCCAGTCCGGCCATGGCGCCCGTCAGGCTGTCGTCGACGGCGAAAGCATCCGCCGGGTCGACGCCGGCGAGATAAGCGGCGCGCAGGAAGGGTTCGGGAAGCGGCTTGCCGTCGATCACATCGTTGCGGCTGACCGTCATCATGCCCGGATAGGTGAGGCCGACGACGCGCAGATTGGCATCGACGATCAGCCGGTCGGAATTGGACACCACCGCCTGCTCTACGCCGAGCGCGCGCAATTCGTTGAACACCTCGATCGCGCCGGGGCGTGGCTTCAGCGTTTCCGCCAGCGGCAGGTAGTGATCGTATTTGCGCACGATCCAGTCGTCGAAAGGCAGGTCGAGGCCGAATTCGTCGCGCAGCATCTCGTAGACCGGCCATGCGGCGATGCCCAGCACGCGCTCATGCAGGTCGTGCGGCGGGGCGATGCCGACGCTGCGCAGCGCCGCCACAAGGGCTGCCTCATGCAAGGGCTCGCTGTCGACCAGCGTTCCGTCCATATCCCAGAATACGGCTTTCGGCGTCATGCGCGGCTCCTTCGCCGATCCCCTTAATCGGTTTCCCGCCGGAGATAAACCGTCCCGCCGGCAAATGGTTCGGGGCGTGACGGCAGATCTTCGGGAGGCCTGTGGGGCGCCCAAGCAATTGCTCTTTCGATAGACAATTGCGCGCCGGCATATTCGCTGTAAGCTATGGCGCCCGTTTCAGCGTTCTTGCGGGCGGGGAGGCAGGACGTGAGTTTGCGACAGGAAACCGGCAGCACCAGGTTGGACGATGCCGCGCGCGCCGGCTGGCTTTATTATGTTGCCGGCAACACGCAGGACCAGATCGCCGCCAAGC
>NZ_RZSA01001104.1:0-1999 GCF_003998075.1 Mesorhizobium sp. M2A.F.Ca.ET.037.01.1.1
GTGCTATGGACGCGTCCAACCTGTTGAAGCCCGCGCTGGCGCGCGGCGAACTGCACTGCGTCGGCGCGACCACGCTCGACGAGTACCGCAAGCATGTCGAGAAGGACGCCGCCCTTGCCCGCCGGTTCCAGCCCGTCTTCGTCGACGAGCCGACGGTGGAGGACACGGTCTCGATCCTGCGCGGCCTGAAGGAGAAATACGAGCAGCACCACAAGGTGCGCATTTCCGATTCCGCACTGGTGTCGGCAGCGACGCTTTCCAACCGCTATATCGCCGACCGCTTCCTGCCGGACAAGGCGATCGACCTGGTAGACGAGGCGGCGTCGCGGCTGCGCATGCAGGTCGATTCCAAGCCCGAGGCGCTGGACGAGGTCGACCGCCGCATCATGCAACTGAAGATCGAGCGCGAGGCGCTGAAGGTCGAGAAGGACGAGGCTTCGAAGGACCGGCTTGCCCGGCTGGAGAAGGAACTCGCCGGCCTCGAGGAGGAATCGACCGCGCTGACCACGAAGTGGCAGGCCGAAAAGCAGAAGCTCGGCCTCGCTGCCGACCTGAAGAAGCAGCTCGACGAGATGCGCAACGAACTGGCGATCGCGCAGCGCAAGGGCGAGTTCCAGCGCGCCGGCGAGCTTGCCTATGGCAAGATCCCGGAACTGGAGAAGAAGCTCAAGGAAGCCGAGGCCCAGGACGGCAAGACCGGCATGGTGGAAGAGGTGGTCACCCCTGACCACGTCGCGCATGTCGTGTCGCGCTGGACCGGCATTCCGGTCGACAAGATGCTCGAAGGGCAGCGCGAGAAGCTGCTGCGCATGGAAGACGAGATCGGCAAGCGGGTCGTCGGCCAGGGCGAGGCCGTGCAGGCGGTGTCCAAGGCTGTTCGGCGCGCCCGCGCCGGCCTGCAGGATCCAAACCGGCCGATCGGCTCGTTCATGTTCCTCGGGCCCACCGGCGTCGGCAAGACCGAGCTCACCAAGGCGCTGGCCAGCTTCCTGTTCGACGACGAGACGGCGCTGGTGCGCATCGACATGTCGGAGTTCATGGAGAAGCATTCCGTCGCCCGGCTGATCGGCGCGCCTCCCGGCTATGTCGGCTATGAGGAAGGCGGCGCGCTGACCGAAGCGGTGCGGCGCCGGCCTTACCAAGTGGTGCTGTTCGACGAGATCGAGAAGGCGCATCCGGACGTGTTCAACGTGCTCCTGCAGGTGCTCGATGACGGCCGGCTGACCGACGGCCAGGGCCGCACGGTCGACTTCCGCAACACGCTGATCATCATGACGTCGAACCTCGGCGCCGAATACCTGGTCAGCCTCAGCGACGACCAGGATGTCGATGCCGTGCGCGACGAGGTGATGGGCGTGGTGAAAGCCTCGTTCCGGCCCGAGTTCCTCAACCGCGTCGACGAGGTGATCCTGTTCCACCGGCTGCGCCGGCAGGACATGGACCGCATCGTCGAGATCCAGCTCAAGCGGTTGGAGAACCTGCTCGTCGACCGCAAGATCACGCTGTCGCTCGATCACGACGCGATCGAGTGGCTGGCCTCGAAAGGCTACGACCCGGCCTATGGCGCCAGGCCGCTGAAGCGGGTGATGCAGAAGGAACTGCAGGATCCGCTGGCGGAGAAGATCCTGCTCGGTGAGATCCTCGACGGTTCGACCGTCAAGGTCACGGCGGGTTCCGATCGGCTGAACTTCCGCTCGAAGCCGACCGTGGTGGCGACGGAAGCCGCCGCCTGATCCGGGTCGAGCTTGAATGAACGCGAAGCGCGTCGCACCGGTGCGGCGCGCTTTGTTATTCCCGGTGACTGCGCATAATCGGCTGCCGATTCGGATAACCGGGAAGGACTCGATGAAGCTCGACGATTACAACGGCTTTTGCGCTTCATTGCCCGCCACGACGCATATCGTCCAATGGGGCGGCGCCCATGTCTGGAAGGTCGGCGGCAAGGTGTTCGCCATCGGCGGCTGGAACGACGGCGGCGAGCTTTTCGTCACCTTCAAAT
>NZ_RZSA01001105.1:0-1997 GCF_003998075.1 Mesorhizobium sp. M2A.F.Ca.ET.037.01.1.1
GATTGGGATGGTCGGTGTTGAAGACGTCTTCTCTCGCCGGCTGTCCGTGTTCGGCGGAGCCCATGCCGACACCCGACGTGATGATGAGCAGCCGGTCCGAGCCGGCCAGCGCGCCGCCCAGCGCTACGATGACCCGCTTGTCCTTCTCGCAATTGGCGACGAAATTCGAGAAATTGTGGTCGAAGGCGGTGTGGATCACCGCATCCGATTTCACCGCGCCGTCGCGCAGGCTGTCGAGGTCTTCGAGGTCGCCGCGATGGGGCTCGGCGCCGGCGGCGATAAGCGACCGCGCGCCGGCCTCGGAGCGGGTCAGGCCAAGCACCTGATGGCCGGCGGCGAGAAGCTCAGGCACGATTCTGGAACCGATGAAACCGGTCGCGCCGGTAAGGAATACACGCATGGGAGTCTCCTGTGGTTGTTCGGAGGCCTTATTTGCGCTATAACTCATTCTGTTAAAGTAGTGACTTTATCATGGTATAATAGCCAACAGGATGGCAATGTCCCTAGCGACCGCCAACAAGGAGACGACCAACAAGCTGGGCGCCTTTCTTCGTGATCGCCGCATGCGTCTCGATCCGGCGGCCTTCGGCTTCGCCACGGGTCGCCGGCGCACACCGGGGCTGCGGCGCGAAGAGGTGGCGCAGCGCGCCAATATCTCCCCCACTTGGTACACCTGGCTGGAGCAGGGGAGGGGCGGCGCGCCGTCCGCCGATGTGCTGAACCGCATCGCCACCGGGCTGATGCTGACCGAGCCCGAGCGCGAGCATCTGTTCATGCTGGGTCTCGGGCGGCCGCCGGAAGTTCGTTACAAAAACGTCGACAGCGTCACGCCGCGCCTGCAGCGCGTCCTCGATGCCTTGGACCCCAGCGCGGCAATCATCAAGACCGCGACATGGGATGTGGTGGCCTGGAACCGGGCCGCGGCAGCGATGCTCACCGACTATTCCAAGCTGCCGCGCGAGCAGCGCAACATCCTGCGCCTGATGTTCGGCAATCCGCGCGTGCGCGACGCGCAGGACGACTGGCGGAGCGTCGCGCGTTTCGTGGTCGCGTCCTTCAGGGCGGATGCCACCAGGGCCGGCGCAGGAGCGGAAATCACCCAGCTCGTCGAAGAGCTTTGCCGGATCAGTCCGGAATTCGAGGCGCTATGGCGCGACAATGACGTCGTCCCCCCGCATGGCGAAGGCCTGAAGCGTCTGCGGCATCCCGAGATCGGACTGATCGAACTGGAGTTCTCGGTGTTCGCGGTTGACGGCCGGCCGGAGCTCGGCATGATCGTCTACAACCCCGCGACGCAGGCGGATGCGGAACGCATTCAATCGCTGATCTCATCGCGCGCCGCAAAGTGATGGTCACCATGTCCGGAACTGCGCCAAAGTGCGGCGGCGAAGCGGAAACAGGGGCACAAAGGCAATCCGGTTAGGGTAATATCCGCCGTCCGACTCCTTCGTGGAAGATGTTTATGACCTTGAATGAGCCCAGTTGGTCGCCCTCCGCGCGCCTTAGCGCCTGCGGCGGTTGGCCAAAGCTCCTCATGAAAGCGCGACGCATGCGGCCGAGATCGCCGAAGCCGGTTTCCCCGGCGATGCGGTCGAGTGGCGCGTCCACAGCCTGCGCGCCGCTTCCAACCATGCATGCAGCTCAAATATCTCGGACACAGCCGGCTCAGTAAACCGTCGGATTTGAAGCGTCAGCTTTGCCGCTGCCTGCCCGATCGCTTCGCGGAAGCCTCGGCGCCGCCCGGCTGCCTGATGTGGTCGATGAAAGCGCGCAACTTCGGCAGCACCTGGTGCCGTTCCGGATAATAGAGAAAAACGCCCGGCGTGGTCACCGCGAAGCGGCCGAGCAGCGCCTGCAGGCGCCCATCGGCGATCGGCGCCTCGGCGATCGGACCAGGCACCTGCGCCAGTCCGATGCCCTGGATCGCCGCGCCGAGCAGCGAAGGATAGTCGTGCGCGATCAGCGGTCCGGAGACGATCGCCTCTATCGTCTTGTTG
>NZ_RZSA01001106.1:0-1995 GCF_003998075.1 Mesorhizobium sp. M2A.F.Ca.ET.037.01.1.1
CCTCGTAGAGCTGAACCGTCACCATCATGCCGTCCTGCAGGAAAGCGGCGCGCTCGCCGACGAAGTCCTTCGCCAGCTCGAGCTGCTCGTAGCTTTCAGTGTCCATGAACACCAGCGCATCGCCCTGCTCGTAGAGGAACGAGAAATCCTTGAGGTCGAGCCTTATCTGCTCGACGGTCTCGGCCGAGCGGAAGCGCTCGTTGAGCTTGGTGCCGTTGATCAGGTTCTTCAGCTCGACCTGGTTGTAGGCGCCGCCCTTGCCGGGCTTGACGGTGTTGGTCTTGACCGCCACCCACAGCCCGCCATCGTGCTCGATGACATAGCCGGGACGGATTTCGCTGCCACTGATCTTGGCCATGATGAACTGATCCGGAATGAGATTTTCTGGCGCGGGTCGCGCTTTGGCGCCTCCAAGACCACAAATTGCCAAGGTAGGCAAGGGAGGGAACCCGAGCGGTTGCCGCGGCGACGGGCCTCAAGGCAGGCGATTTGCCTTTTGCAGGGCCTGCTTGGTCTGGTCGTCGTCGAGGCCCTGCAGGAAATCGTCCATCTGCGGGTCGATCAGTCCGGCGCGACGAGCGACGATATACCAGGCGCCGGCGAGGATCAGGTCCGGGTCGGTGCCGATGCCGCCCATATAGAGCTTGGCGAGGCGGTTCTGGGCGGCGACATTGCCGCCTTGCGCCGCCCGTCTCATCCAGGCAAAGCCCGATTTCAGGTCGCGCTCGCCACCGCGCCCCTCGATCATCCAGGCGGCGAGGTCGATCTGCGCCGTGTCGTAGTTTTGGCGCGCGGCTTGCGTCAGGAGGATACGCGCCTGGGCGTCGTCATGCGGCTTGCCGCCGGCGCCGTTGGCATAGAGTTGCGCCATCGCGTATTGCGCGTCGGCAAGGCCGGTGGCGGCCGCGCGCTCGTAGTAGACGGCGGCTTTCACAAGCCCGTCATCGCCGGGATCCTGCTGGACAAGCAACTGCGCGAAGTTGAACTGCGCAAGCCGGTTGCCGGCCTCGGCCGAGGCCTGCATCAGCGCGAAGGCGCCCTTTTCGTCCTTCTTCACATAGCGGCCGTCGAGCAGCATCAGCGCATATTGGAACTGCGCCTCCGGCACGCCCTGTTCCGCGGCCAGCCCATACCATTTTGCAGCCTCGGCCGGATTGAGCGGCACGCCCAGCCCGCGCGACAGGATTTCGGCCACCAGCGTCTCGGCCGCCGGATCGCCGTTCTTGGCGCGCTCCATGGCGAGATTGTAGGCGGTCTTGTAGAGGCCGCGCTGGAAGGCGCCATAGGCGGCGTCCGGCTGCTTGGCGCCGAAACGGTCGGGATTGACGGTGTCGGCCGATGGCGGAGTCATGGTTGCAGGCTGCGGCAAGGTGTTCTGGATCGGCTTGTCGATATGCGGATCGCTGCCGAACCGGCTCGCATCCGGCGCGGTGTCCTGCGTGGCTGTGTCCGGTTTGCCCTTATCCGGCGTGCCCGTGTCCGGCGAGCCTGTATCCGGCTTGGCTGCGTCGGGCGCGCCCTTGTCCGGCGCACTCGTCTCCGGCTGGGGCTGGGGCAGAGGCACGGTCTCAGTCGCGCTCGCCGTTTCGCCCAGCCAGCAAGCCGGAACCAGCAAGCCGGCCAGGACGGCCAGAGGAAGCACACGCAAGCGCATGTCAGTCCTCGAAACGCGGCGCGGTTTCATCGAGCAGCGCGTTGGCGGCGGCGATCGCCGCCGCGGGATCGCGCCCATCGGCGAAAACGGCGCTGGACAGCGCCACGAATTCGGCGCCGGTCGCGGCCACCGCCTCGACGGAAGCAAGCTCGGAGCCGCCCATGACGATGCAGGGAATCGAGATCATCTCAGCCCACCATTCGCCGAGGGCGAGGTTGCGGTGATGCGGCTCCGGCTTGTTGTCGTAGCCGAAACGGCCGAAGAACATGTAGTCGGGCCGCTCCTCGCCGAGCGCCAGCGCCTCGTCGCGCGTCTTGGCGCCGCCGGCGCCCACCATCATC
>NZ_RZSA01001107.1:0-1992 GCF_003998075.1 Mesorhizobium sp. M2A.F.Ca.ET.037.01.1.1
AGGTCGGCATGCTCTACGACATGGCGTCCCGCTTCATGGCCGAAGAGATCGCGCCGCGCTATGACGAGTTCGAGAAGAACGAGATGTTCGACCGAGAGAGCTGGCTGAAGGCGGGCGCCGCCGGGCTGCTCTGCGCTTCCATGCCGGAGAAATATGGCGGCTCGGGCGGGACTTTTGCGCATGAGAGCGCGATCATCGAGGCGATCGGCCATGTCGGCGTCGACGGTTTCGGCATCGGCCTGCACAATTCGATCGTCGCCCCCTACATCCTGCACTACGGCTCCGAGGAGCAGAAGCAGAAATGGCTGCCCAAGCTCGCGACCGGCGAGCTGATCGGCGCCATCGCCATGACCGAGCCCGGCGCCGGCTCCGATCTGCAGGGCGTCAAGACCCGTGCCGAGAAGGACGGCAACCACTACAAGATCAGCGGCTCGAAGACCTTCATCACCAATGGCCAGCTCGCCAATCTGATCATCGTCGTCACCAAGACCGATCCGGACAAGGGCGCCAAGGGCACCTCGCTGATCGTCGTCGAGACCGACGAGGCCGAGGGTTTTCAGCGCGGCCGCAACCTCGACAAGATCGGGCTGAAGTCGAACGACACGTCCGAGCTGTTCTTCAACGACGTGCGCGTGCCGACCTCCAACCTGCTCGGCCACGAGGAAGGCAAGGGCTTCGTCCAGCTGATGCAGCAATTGCCGCAGGAGCGCCTGCAGATTGGCACGGGCGCGATCGCCATGATCGAGCGGGCGCTGGCGCTCACCATCGATTACGTCAAGGAACGCAAGGCCTTCGGCAAGGCCGTCATCGATTTCCAGAACACCCAGTTCAAGCTGGCCGAACTGAAGACCGAGGCCACGATCGGCCGCGTCTTCTACAATGACTGCGTCGCCCGCCACATCGACGGCGGCCTCGACCCAGTGACCGCCTCGATGGCCAAATACTGGCTCAGCGACCTGCAGGGCAAAGTCGTCGACGAATGCCTTCAACTGCATGGCGGCTATGGCTACATGAATGAATATCCGATCGCCCGCATGTACCGCGACGCCCGCGTCCAGCGCATCTATGGCGGCACCAACGAGATCATGAAATTGCTGATCGGGCGCTCTCTCTGAGCGCGGCGGCCGGCAAAGCCAAGGAGCACGAAAATGACTGAGGCTTACGTCTATGACGCCGTGCGCACGCCGCGCGGCAGGGGCAAGAAGGATGGCGCGCTGCATGAGGTGCCGGCGGTGCGGCTCGCCGCGAAGACGCTCGAGGCGTTGCGCGACCGCAACGGGCTCGACACGGGCAATGTCGACGACATCATCTTCGGCTGCGTCGACCCGGTCGGCGAGGCGGGCTCGGTCATTCCGCGCGCCGCCGCCTTCGAGGCCGGCTACGATACCAAGGCGCCGGGCATGCAGATCTCGCGTTTCTGCGCTTCGGGCCTCGACGCCATCAATTTCGGCGCCGCCAAGATCGCGCAAGGGGCGGACGAGATCGTCATTGCCGGCGGCGTGGAATCCATGTCGCGCGTCGGCATGGGCATGTCCGGCGGTTCCTGGTTCATGGATCCGTCCGTAGGCCTGCCCGGCTGGTTCGTGCCGCAGGGCATCTCGGCCGACCTGATCGCCACGAAATACGGCTTTTCCCGCGATGACGTCGACGCCTATGCAGTCGAAAGCCAGAAGCGCGCCGGCAAGGCGTGGGAAGAGGGCCGCTTCAAGAACTCGGTGATCCCGATCAAAGACCAGAACGGCCTGTTGATCCTCGACCGCGACGAGCACATGCGGCCCACGACCGACATGCAGTCGCTGGCCTCGCTCAACCCGTCCTTCGTCATGCCGGGCGAAATGGGCGGCTTCGACGCGGTGGCGGTGCAGAAGCACCCGGAGGTCGAGGAAGTGAACCACGTCCACCATGCCGGCAATTCGTCGGGCATCGTCGACGGTGCTGCCGCCGTGCTGCTCGGCTCGAAGAAGGCCGGCAAGTCCATGGGCCTGAAGCCTG
>NZ_RZSA01001108.1:0-1992 GCF_003998075.1 Mesorhizobium sp. M2A.F.Ca.ET.037.01.1.1
GCCGTGCACCGGCTGGCCGAGCAGGACATGTGCCGCATCCATCTCTTGACGCTCGATGGCCGCGCCATCGGCTGCCTGGTTGTCTTCGTCGAGGCCGGCGTCGCCTACACCTGGAAGACGGCCTATGACGAGACGCTCTCCGACTATTCGCCGGGCACGCTGCTGATGATCGAGGTGACCAAGCAGCATCTCGACGATCCCAACATCGTCATGACCGATTCCTGCGCGGTTCCGGACCATCCGGTGATGAGCCGCCTGTGGAGCGAGCGCAAGCCGATGGGCACGCTGGTGGTCGGGCTGACGCCGGACGCCGACCGGCTGGCCCGCCAGGCGGCCTCGCAACTGCACCTCTATCGCGAGACCCGCAACATGGCGCGCCTGCTGCGCAACCGCATGCGGAGCCTGTTGAAAAGGCGCTAGATGGGTGGCGAAACACCGGCTATGGCTTGCGGCGGCCGAGCCCGGCCGGCCTTCACTACAAAGCACTTCCAAATGATCGATACTGTCCTGCGCTTCGCTCGCCTTTGTGCGCCGCTTGTCCCGCTCGCCATGTTTCCGGATCGAGCCTCGGCCGACACCTGCCCGGAGGATTGCTCCGATGCGCCGCCTCCCCCGATCAACATCTACAGCCAGACCACGCTCGGCCATCTGAGCCCCGCCACGGCAGGCGCCCTGCCGCGCGTTTATGTGCCCAACCGCTCTTCCAACAGCGTCTCGGTGATCGACAGCGTAACGCTCAAGGAAGTCGACCGCTTCAAAGTCGGCAGCAAGCCGCAGCACGTCGTGCCGTCCTGGGATTTGAAGACGCTGTGGGTTGCCAACAACGGCACCGGCAAAAACGGCAGCCTGACGCCGATCGACCCGATGACCGCCAAGCCCGGCCAGCAGGTCCCGGTCGACGATCCCTACAACCTCTATTTCATGCCGGACGGCAGCGCGGCCATCGTCGTCGACGAGGCATTGCAGCAGCTCGATTTCCGCGACCCGCACACCATGGCGCTGAAATCGAGCCTGCCGACGCCGACCTGCCTTGGCATCAACCATGCCGATTTCTCGGTCGACGGCTCCTATGCGATCTTCACCTGCGAATATGGCGATGGCGGCCTGGCCAAGATCGACCTGAAGAACCAGAAGGTGCTCGGCCATCTCGACCTGTCCAGGATGGGCATGCCGCAGGACATCCGCCTGTCGCCCGACGGCAAGGTCTTTTACGTCGCCGACATGATGAATGACGGCGTATTCCTGATCGACGGCGACAGTTTCAAGGAAATCGGCTTCATCCCCACCGGCATCGGCACGCACGGCTTCGTCGTCAGCCGCGACGGCAAGCGGCTCTATGTCTCGAACCGCGGCTCGCACAAAATGGAGCAGGGCAAGGCCAAGGGTCCGGGCAGCGTGACGGTGATCGACTTCGCCACCCGCGCCGTGGTCGCGCAATGGCCGATCCCCGGCGGCGGCAGCCCCGACATGGGCAATGTCAGCGCCGACGGCAAGCAGCTATGGCTCTCCGGCCGCTTCGACAGCGACGTGTATATGATCGACACGACGAGCGGCGCCGTGACGAAAATCCGCGTCGGCCTAGAGCCGCATGGGCTCACCGTATGGCCGCAGCCGGGGCGCTACTCGCAAGGGCATACGGGCAATATGCGGTAGGGAGGCTGGACGCCGCCAATAGACTCAACGCAGCCGGCATTGTGTAGTCGACCTGCACGATCCTTTGAACGTCACGCCTGCCATTTTGCAGAGCGTCTGAATGTCGGGAAGCGGGAATTGCAGCTTATGATGTGCGCGCCAAATGCCTGCCACGCTCGCGCCGATCGTTCCAAGCCTGAAACGCATACTTCAAAATATCGACACGGACGGCTCTGACCTCTCCAGCGTATCTATCGCGCAGCCTGCCTGGTTCAGCTCGGATCGTAAATTCCCCTGGCCTTGATGCCGATCAAAGGGGCTCGCGGCCTTCTTCGCTATCAATCCGTGAAGATAGAGAAC
>NZ_RZSA01001109.1:0-1992 GCF_003998075.1 Mesorhizobium sp. M2A.F.Ca.ET.037.01.1.1
GCGCCCTCATAGACATAGACCTTGTATTCGACATGCGCGGCGTCGAGCGCTTTGCTGTAGGCATCGATGCCGGCATTGGTCCGGCTGTCGAGACCGGCATAGTGAAGGAGCAGCGGCGCCTTGATCTTCGCGGCATACTCGGCCTTGGGCTGCATGCCATAATAGGCGACGCCGGCGCTGAGATCGAGCGCATGGACGGCAAGCTGGTTCACCGCGCCGCCGCCCCAGCAGAAGCCGACCGCCCCGACCTTGCCGTTGCCGTCCTTGAGGCTCTTGAGATAAGCGACCGTCGCCACGCCGTCTGCCGCGACCTGGGCGGGGTCGAGCTTGGCGAACATGTCGCGCGCCTTATCCTCGTCGGACGGCGTGCCGCCAAGCGGCGACAGGAAATCCGGCGCCAACGCCACGAAATCTTCCAACGCCACGCGTCGGGCGACATCGCGGATATGCGGATTGAGGCCCCGGTTCTCATGGATGACGATGACCGTGCCGAGCTTGCCCGACTGGTCGGCCGGCTTGACCAGATGGGCTTTCATCTCGCCGCTCGAGCCCTGATAGGTGATGTCCTCGCCCTTAACGCGGCTGTCGTCCTCGGCGACGATCGCCGCCTGGGCGTAATTGGCAGCGAGCATCGGCGCGATCGCCGCTGCGGCGGCGCCCGAGCCCGCCAGCCTCGTCAGCTGCTCCATGAAGCGGCGCCGGTCGAGCGTCAGATGCGTGTATTCGTCATAGGCGTCGATCATCGCCTGAGTGATGACGGGCTTGGCAACGGGTTCTGTCATGGCTGTCCTCAACGAAGTGCATGTCGCCCAAAAATGCGCAGCGGTTTTGGGACAACGACATGCATCAGCAACAACCCAAAGCGCGACACGGGAATCCATTTTCGACATGGCGCGCTTCAGGCGGGTGATCCGCAAGATAGGGTCGAGAGCTGCAGGGTCCAGTCACGCCGGGGTGACGATCCTGCGAGGGATTCCTGGCGGAGCGGTGCGCCGGGGAGCCAGCTTAATTCATCACATTTTGGTCATTTCCGAAAGGCTTGATGGTGCTGTCACATTAGGAGGCGAAGTTGCCAGAGCCGCCTTGCCGATACGAATGACGAAAGGGGAATGCCATGAACGTCCAGGACATCATCAACACCGTTTCCTCGAAGGCCGGCCTCGATGAGCCGACCACCGAGAAGGTCGTCGGCACCATCTTCTCCGTGCTCGAGCACGAGGCGGAAGGCACCAGCGTTTCATCTTTCTTCGCCCAGATCCCCGGCGCCGACGCGCTAGCCCAGAAATATGACGTGATGGCCGCCGGCGCGGCGGCCAATTCGGGTGGCGGCCTCCTGTCGTCGCTGCAGGGCGCGCTTGGCGGCGTGCTCGGCGAAAAGGCCGGCGCGCTGATCAAACGGCATCGCGGCGCTTAAAGCGTCCGGCCTCGACATGGCGCAGATCCAACAGGCCGGCGAGACCTTGATCAAGCAGGCCGAAGCCGCCGCCGGCCCCGATCTCACCAACCAGGTGCTGGACCAGGTGCCCAGCCTGCGGGGCCATCTCGGGCTTTGAAGCCCGACGCGTCCCCTCACTTGGGCAGCGTGTAGGCCATCACATAGTCACCCGGCTTGGTGCCGACCGAGCCGTGGCCGCCGGCGACGATGACGACGAACTGGCGGCCGTCGGCCACCGTGTAGGTCATCGGCGTCGCCTGCCCGCCCGCCGGCAGCCTCGCCTGCCAGAGCTGCCTGCCGGTGGTGAGGTCGTAGGCGCGCAGATAGTCGTCGACCGCCGCGCCCAGGAAAGCGACTCCGCCCGCCGTGATCATCGGTCCGCCGATGCCAGGAACGCCGACCTTGAGCGGCAACGGCAGCGGCGTCATGTCATAGACGGTGCCGTTGCGGTGCTGGTAGGCGATGTTTCCGGTCTTCAGGTCGACGCCGGCGACATAGCCCCAGGGCGGCGCCTGGCAGGGGATGCCGAGCGGCGACAGGAACGGCCCCATCACCAC
>NZ_RZSA01000110.1:0-10534 GCF_003998075.1 Mesorhizobium sp. M2A.F.Ca.ET.037.01.1.1
GTGTTGCGGCTCACCTTGAGGCGTTCGGCGAGGATGCGCTCGGTCGGCAGTTTTTCACCCGGGCCCAGAGCCTCCTGCCGCACGAACCCCGCCAACGCCTTCAGCACCGCGTCATCGCGGGCCGTCGTCTGGATCGGGGGCAAAAGATCGGTCAAGCCGGCTGCGCCTAAAGTGGTTCAATGGTCCAACCAATTTCTGCACAGACCGAAAGATGAGTCAACGGTCGAAATTACGCCGGGCCGACGACGCGGATTTCGCCATTCGGCCCTGAGGTATTAGGCGCGGATCCGCGCAGACGCGGCAGCCGCGCGCTCCCGGCGCCAACGAGCGAACATCTCCTCGCGGACCAGCCTCGAACCCGAAAGCCGCGCTTTCGCCTCCGCCAGGACAGCCGGTGAGGCCTCGGCCGGCGTGCCGGAGCGGAAGGGTGGTACCGGCGCGTATTCGAGCGAGAGCTGCACGATCTCGGCTTCGGCTTGGCCAAGCAACCTTGCGACCAGTGCCAGGCCGAAATCGATGCCTGAGGTGACGCCGCCGGCGGTGATCAGCTTGCCGTCCTCGACGACCCGCGCATCGACCGGGATCGCGCCGAATTCTTCCAGGAAATCATGCGCATACCAGTGCGTGGTGGCGCGTTTGCCCCTGAGCAGCCCGGCTGCGCCAAGCACCAGGGCGCCGCTGCATACCGAGGTGATGTAGCGCGCCTCAGCCGCGCGCTCCCAGACGAAATCCAGAACCGCCTTGTCCTCGAGCAGCGCGTTGACGCCGCCGCCACCTGGAATGCACAGCACGTCGAGCGGCGGACAATCGTCGAAGGTAGCCGTCGGCGTAAGCGAAAGACGCGTCGAGGACGTCACCGGATTGCGATCCTTCCAGATCAGTTCCACCTCGGCGCCCTTGACGGTCGCCATGACCTCATAAGGCCCGGTGAGGTCGAGTTGCTGGACGTTGGGGAAGACGATAATGCCGAAACGAAGGCTCATGGAAATCTCCACAGTTTGACTTGGGGCAGGTTGACTTCGGGCAATCTACGGCATCATGCTTTGGCCCGATCGCCAATCATCCCTCGTTTCAGGCCAAAGCCATGCGCCGCATCGAAATCCTCGCCTATCCCGACATCCAGCTCCTCGATGTCAGCGGATCGCTTCAGGTTTTCGCCAGCGCCAACGACTTCAGGACGCAGGCCGGCGAAGCGCCGGCCTATGACGTCGTCGTCGTCGCCGCTTCGTCGCGGATCAGGACATCGTCCGGTCTGGTGGTTGAGGCAGCGGCGTTGCCGGCGCACGGAACCACGATCGACACGGTGATCGTGCCCGGCGGCTGGGGCGTCAACGCGGCCTGCGAGGATGCCGAGCTGGTGCAGTGGATCATCGGCCGCTCGCGCGATGCGACGCGAACCGCCTCAGTTTGCAGCGGCGCCCTGCTGCTGGCTGAGGCCGGCCTGCTCGACGGCCGGCGTGCGGTGACCCATTGGGGCCGCTGCGCGGAGTTCGCACGACGCTTTCCGGCGGTTCGGCTCGATCCCGATCCGATCTTCATTCGCGACGGCAATGTCTGGACCTCAGCCGGCGTGACGGCCGGCATAGACCTCGCACTGTCCTTCGTCGAGGCCGACCTTGGCCGGCGCATGGCGCTGGCGGTGGCGCGCGAGCTGGTCGTCTTCCTCAAGCGTTCCGGCGGCCAGGCGCAGTTCAGCCAGACCTTAAAGCTGCAGCAAGGCGACGGGCGCTTCGACCGGCTGCATGGCTGGATCCTCGACAATCTCAGCGCCGATCTCTCGCTGGAGCAATTGGCCGACCGCGCCAATATGAGCCGGCGCAGTTTCTCGCGCCGCTATCAGGAGGCGACCGGCCGCACACCCGCCCGCGCCGTCGAGGAGATCCGGATCGAAGCGGCGCGGCGGATGCTGGAGCGGGGACAAACGGTCGGCCAGACGGCGCGGCGTTGCGGCTTCGGCTCGGAAGAAACGATGCGGCGCGGCTTCCTACGTGTCCTTGGCACCAACCCGCGCGACTACCGCGAGCGCTTCTGATCGCGACCGCTCGCGCCATGAAGCCGGGCTGAGCGAGGTAACGCGCCGGAACTCGCGGTTGAAGTTCGATTTGGTCTGGAAGCCGGATTCGAGCATCGCCGCAGTCACCGACATCTCGGTTTCGCTGAGCAGCCTGCAAGCTTCAGCAATGCGGAAGTCATTGATGAACTGCGAGACGTTCTTGCCGGCCAACCGATTGACCGCGCCCGATATCTGGCGGGCGGGCACGCCGGCGCGGCGGGCCAGCCGCGACAAGGTGAGATTTTCATCGCGCGCCAGTTTCTGGTCGGCCAGGAGGGTGCGTATCCTGTCGAGAACCTCACGATCCTGCGCCGCTGTCGATGGTGTTTCGAGTTCCTCGGCGGCATCGGATTGAGGCTGCGCGCGCGCAGCGGCGATGGCAGTCAGCCCGATGAGAAAAAGGCCAAGAAAGTTCGCATTGCTGACGATGAAGGCCGCGTTCTCGCCTCTGCTCCATTCAAAATCCATCAATATGGCGAGATCGAAGAAGGCAGAGACACAAAGCGCCAGGGCGGCGATGACGAGCGCGCGGTGCGCGGCGACCGCGCCGTCGAGCCGCGCCTCGTCCAGCGCATCGGGACCGGCGCGGCCCAGATCGAGCACGGCCAAGGCATAACCGACGAAGATCACGATCATGGCGGCGTCGATCAGCGCCGGCGCGAACAGCACCAGGGCAAGCATCAGGACAGGCGGCGCGGCATGAAGCCAGCGAACGCTGTCAGCGTCGGCGGCGCTGCGGTGGATCAGGCTGCGAAAGCCGGCAAAGACGATGGGCGGCAGGCCGCTGGCAACCACCGGCAGCACGTAGCGCAGCGCTGTCATGCCATAGCCCCAGCGCAGACCGAGAAGCGCCGACTGCAGGATGCAAAGGCCGATCAGGGCGAGGAACGGCCGGCTCGGCTGCTCGGCATGCAGCATCCGGACAAGCAGGACGAACAAAAGCAGGGCGACGACGAAGGGAAGCGGAACGAAAATCACGGGGCAGTCTCAAAAAGCAATCGGGTGCATTGATAGTGGCCCGGATCGCGATTGAGAACGACCTCGATCGCGATCGAGGACGCAACTTCGGGATGTCATCAGCAGATCATCGCCGGTCTCTCCAACCGAGCGAGGTCCTCATGACATTCTCCCGCATCCTGTCCGCAGCGATGCTCACAGTCGCTTTCACCGCTACAAGCCACGCCGCCGAGGTCGGCATGCGCGAAATCTCCGTCGCGGCACCGCAACGCGGCCGCAATCTCCAGGTCTTTGTCTGGTATCCGGCCGAGGCCAGCGGCGAAGCCATCCTGCTTGGCGACAACAGGGCCTTCAAGGGCGTGCCGGCCTTCAAGAATGCGCCACCGCTCAAGGGGCGTTTTCCCCTGGTCGTGCTGTCGCATGGGTCGGGCGGGCGCGTGCAAGGCATGGCCTGGCTGGCGGCGGAACTCGCCAAAGCGGGCTTCATCGTGGCCGGGCCCAATCATCCCGGCACAACCAGCGGCGACTCAACCCCAGCCGACACGCCGAAATTGTGGGAGCGCACGCGGGACCTCTCGGCCGTGATCGACGCGATGACGACCGACCCGACATGGGGCAACGCCGTCGACGGCGACAGGATCGGCGTGCTCGGCTTCTCGCTCGGCGGCGCTGCGGCGATGGAGATTGCCGGCGCCCGCGCCAGCCTCGACGCCTATGCCCATTATTGCGACGAGTACAGGAAATGGGACTGCGCCTGGTATGCGGGCGGCATCGGCTACCGTGACGACGCGGTCGTGCATGTCGATAAGCTCCACCTCAGGACGATCGACAAGGCGCGCTTCGAGCAGTCAAACCTCGACCGCCGCGTCAAAGCGGCCGTGCTGGTCGATCCCGGTCTTGCGCCGGCCTATGACACCGCCAGCCTGAAGGCGATCGCGATCCCGATGGATTTCATCAATCTCGGCGGCGCCGACACGATTCCGCTGGGCGTCGTTGCCGACAAACTGGCTGCGATCGCGCCGCGCGGCACATATGCCTCCGTCAAAGGCGCCATCCATTTCAGCTTCTTGCAGGAATGCAAGCCGGGCGGCGCCGAGCTGCTGAGGGAAACGGGCGAGGTCGATCCGATCTGCGCCGACGGCGGCAGCCGCTCGCGCGCCGACCTACATGCCGAGCTGGTCGGTCTGATCCGGGGCGACCTGGAGCGCAGCCTGCAGGGTCCTATGTGACCTCGGCCTGTCGCGTAAAAGACTTCCACGGCCATTCGGCGCGATGGCCTAAAGCGCGTCGCGCTGAACCGGATTCAGGCGACGCGCTTTAAGTCTTTGTTTTGATGCATGTCGTTGTCCCAGAACCGCTCACACTTCTGGGCGACATGCATTATAGCGCCGCCGGCAGCGGCCCAATCGCTGCGATGCCGGCTTCGGTCAGCGCGTAGATGCCACGCTCGGCGCGGGCGAACCAGCCATAGTAATTGTGCTGCAGGATGCTCGCGGCCCGTGGCGAGAGCGTCTTCAGGTCGCGCGGCCGTTTCGGGCCGTCGACCATGGCGGCGGCGCAGGCGAGCGCCTCCTGCCGGTAGGCGGTCATGATCGGCTTCTTGCGCGTGCTGCCGCCGATGGATGGATCGCCCTTGCGGCGATGATGCTCCTCGACCAAGCGCGAGCGCCGCCGTGGATCGCGTCGCGGCGGCAGGGCGGCGGGACTGAGGATCAACTCCACCTCGCCCCTGGCGCTGACGCCAAGCAGGCCGAAGCCGAGGCGACGACAAAGCGCGCGGAAGCGCCGGTCGTGCTCCCGGCCCTTGCCGCGCGCCGACATCAAAGCGGCGAGCCACACCTCGTCACAGGCCGCCGCGCGGTCGACGGCTTGCAGGACGAGCTCGAGGTTGAATTGCAGCTTGAGCTCGCAGATGACGACGACCGGCGGCTCGCCGGCGCGCACGCCGACCATGTCGCAGCCGCCAACCTCGCCCTTGACGGCGAAATCCATGCTCTCGAGGAACCGCTTCACCGGCTCGTAGAGGGAGGTTTCCTGCATGAGAGAGGCATAACCGATTCGCGGCTGGTCGGCCCAGCGGCCCATTGCGGTCACGGCCACCGATGTCAGGCGCGGTGCAGGTAATCCTCGATCGACTGCGCCTTCATCTCGATCGAGAAACCGGGCGCCTGGGGCGGCATATAGGCGGCGTCGCGGATGACGCAGGGTTCGATGAAATGCTCGTGCAGGTGGTCGACATATTCGATCACCCGCCCATCCTTAGTACCTGACACGGCGACGTAGTCGATCATCGACAGATGCTGGACATATTCGCACAAGCCGACGCCGCCGGCATGCGGCCAGACCGGCAGGCCGAACTTGGCGGCGATCAGCAGCACCGCCAGCACTTCGTTCAGCCCGCCCATGCGACAGGAATCGATCTGCACCACGTCCATTGCGCCGCCGGCGATGAACTGCTTGAACATGATGCGGTTCTGGCACATCTCGCCGGTCGCGACCTTGATCGGCGCCACGGCCTTGCGGATCTTGGCGTGGCCGGCGACATCGTCGGGACTGGTCGGCTCCTCGATGAAGAAGGGCTTGGCGAAGGCGAGGTCCTTCAGCCAGTCGATCGCCTGGTCGACCTCCCAGACCTGGTTGGCGTCGATCATCAAATAACGGTCCGGACCGATGACCTCGCGGGCGATCCTGAGACGGCGGATGTCGTCGGCGCGGTCACGGCCGACCTTCAGCTTGATGTGGTTGAAGCCATCGTCGACCGCTTCCTGGCAGAGGCGCCTGAGCTTGTCGTCGGGATAGCCGAGCCAGCCGGCCGAGGTGGTGTAGCAGGCATAGCCTTCGCGCTCGAGCGCGGCGATGCGCCCGGGCTTGCCGGCCTCCGCCTTCTTCAGGATTGCCAGCGCTTCAGCGGGCGTGATGGCGTCGGTGAGATAGCGGAAGTCGATGATCCTGACGATCTCTTCCGGGCTCATCTCGGCGACCAGGCGCCAGACCGGCTTGCCGGCTTCCTTGGCCCAGAGATCCCACACCGCGTTGACCACCGCGCCGACTGCGAGATGCATGGCGCCCTTGTCCGGCCCGATCCAGCGCAACTGGCTGTCGCCGGTCACGTGATGCCAGAAGCGGCCGGGGTCCTCTTTCACCCAGTCGAGATCGAGACCGACGACGAGATGGCGCAGCGCCTCGATCGCCGCGCAGCAGATCTCGTTGCCACGGCCGATGGTGAAGGTGAGGCCATGGCCCTTCAGCGACGGGACGTCGGTGTCGAGGATGACATAGGCGGCCGAGTAGTCCGGATCCGGGTTCATCGCGTCGGAGCCGTCGAGGCTTTGCGATGTCGGGAAGCGGAGGTCGAAGGTTCTGAGGTCCGTGATTTTCGTCATTGCTGCCTCGTGCTGGCCCGCCTCGTCATTCGATCGCCGGAGCGGCCTCAGATCGACCAGCCGCCGTCGATGTTGTACGCCTGCCCGGTCGTGTAGGTCGCGCCGGCCAGATAGACGGCGAGATCGGCGATCTCTTCCGGCGTGCCGATCCTGCCCATCGGCTGGCGGGCGATGAAGGCCGCGCGCGCCGCCTCATAGTCGCCTTGCGCCTGCATGCGGCCCTGAAGCGAAGGGCTCTCGACCGTGCCCGGACAAATGGCATTGCAGCGTATACCCTTAGCGACATAGTCGGCGGCAATTGATTTTGTCAGGCCGATGACGGCCGCCTTGGTCACGCCGTAAGCAAAACGGTTCGGCACCCCTTTCGGGGCGCCGGCGACGGACGCCATGTTGATGATCGCGCCGTCGCCGCGCTCCAGCATGCCGGGCAGCACGGCACGGATGGTGCGGATCATGGCGCGCACATTGAGGTTGAAGGCGAAATCGAGATCCTCGTCCTTCATCTCCAGGATCGAGCCGGCATGGACGAAGCCGGCGCAGTTGAACAAGACGTCGACGCGGCCGATCTCGGCGAAGGCGGCCTTCACCGCCTCGTCGTTCAGCACATCGAGTTTTCGAGTCGTGATGCCGGGCGTCCTGGCGAGCTCGGCCAGGGCCGTCTCGTTGATGTCGGTGGCGTGGACGATGGCGCCCGCTTTGCCGAAGGCCAGCGCGCTTGCCCGCCCAATGCCCTGCGCGGCCGCCGTAACGACCACGACCTTGCCTGTGATGTCAGCCATTCTTTATCTCCGTCCTTCAGCCGGGCCGTCGCTCGACGATGTAGATGTGGTCCGCGGCCAGCACGACCTCGTCGCGCTGGTTCAAAACCTCGACGCGTTCGATGACGCGTCCGGCATTCGGCCGTTTCGGGTCATCTTCCTTGGCCGCGATGGTGGTGCGCGTGCGGATCGTGTCGCCGATGAAGACCGGCTTGATGAAACGCAGCCGGTCGTAACCATAGGAGAAGGCAACCGGATTGATGACGCTCGCCGTCAGGCCGACGCCGACCGAGAAGACCAGCGTGCCATGCGCGATGCGCTGGCCGAAGGACGTCATCTTCATGAACTCGGCATCCATGTGATGCGGGAAGAAATCGCCGGTGTGGCCGGCATGGACGATGAAATCGGTCTCGGTGATGGTGCGGCCGCTGGTGAGGCGCGACGAACCGATCTCGTAATCCTCGAAATAGGTGGTCTGTTCCATGTCCGGCCTTATGGCTTCGCGGCCAGCGGCGTCGCCGGCGCGGCGCTCGATTTATAGGCGGCCTCGACCAGCGCCATGGTGTGCCAGGCGTCCTCGACAGAACTCACCAGCTCAGCATCTTCGCCGGAGGCGAAGCGCTGGACATTGGCCATGCGGCCGACAAAGGCATCGGGAAACCATTCGCCGGCGAGCGACACAGTGACCCACTCCGACCCGCCTTTCGGATGGATTTCCAGAATGTCCGGCTCGCCGCGCGGGTAATCGAGATTGAGGCCGAGCTTGACATAGGCCGCGCCCTCGGTGCCGCAGATGCGAAACTCGCAGGCCTGGTGGCGGCGGCCGAATTTGTGGTCGTGGTTGATCGAGAGCGCGCAGCGCACCGTGTCGCCGTAGTCGAGGATGGCGCTGGTGCGGGTCTGCGCGACCTTGTGGTTGGGATGGCCGAGCGTCTTGGCGTGCACGCCCAGCGGGTCGCCGAGAAGCTGGCGGATCAGGTCGAGATAATGGATCGAATGCATGGCGATCTCGACGCGTGGCGCCTTGAGCAGGAACTCCCAAAGCTGCCACGGCGTATCGAGCGCGAGCAGCGCATCGAAATCGACGACCTCGCCCAGCCAGCCCTTGGCGATGGCGTCCTTCAGCGCCAGCATCATCGGCGCGAAGCGAAGCTGGAAGTTGACCGCGGCCTTCAGTCGCTTGGCGCGGCAGATTTCAAGGATTTCCGTCGCCTCGCCGAGATAATTGCCCATCGGCTTCTGGATCAGCGCGACGGCGCCATCCGGCAGCGCTTTCAGCACATCGGCGTGGCGGCCGGGCGGGGTGGCGAGGTCGAAGATCGCGTCCTTCACCGCCGCTGCTTCCTCGACCGAACGGAACGCCGTCACGCCCCATGTCTCGGCGAGCTTCTGCGCCTTCGCCTGGTCCGGATCGTAGAGGCCGGAAATCGGGAAGCCGCCCTTGCGATAGGCCGGAAAATGCGCGTCGCCGACGATCGAACCGGCGCCGAAGGTGACGATCTGGCGCGGCTTCGACGGCTTCGGCCAGGACTGGGCCAGCGATGCCGGATCGAAGGCCTCAGTCATGATGGAAGACCTCGTCCATCGACGCCCACCACTCGCCTTCCTTTCGGGTTTCGAGCGGCTCCTGGCAGGGCATGCAGACCGACCACCATTCCTGCGTCTTCGGGTCGGCCGCCATCTTGGCCATGTCGGCGGCGTAGTCGGTGCCGTGATATTCGAAATAGGAGAACAGCAGGTTCTCAGGCCGCTTCAGGTAGATCGAATAGTTCTTGATGTTGCAGGCCGAGATCATGGTCAGCACGTCCGGCCAGACGGCGGCGTGAAGGCGGACATATTCCTCGACCTTCTCGGATTTCAATCCAAGCACCATGCCCATGCGCTGCATATCCGCCTCCCTATTTCACGATCGCCGTGGTGAATTCGGCGATGCTTCTTGCCTTGACCGCGTCCCAGTCCCAGTCGATGCCGATGCCCGGCTCGCTGGGCGCCAGCGCATGGCCATCCTCGATGCGCATCTTGGCGCCCGTCAACTCATCGAGCTGCGGAATATACTCGACATATTTGCCGTTCTGGATGGCGCAGACCAGGCTGACATGCAATTCCATCAGGAAATGCGGGCAGACCGGCATGTCGAAGGCCTCCGCGGCATGGGCAACTTTCAGCCAGGGCGTGATGCCGCCGATGCGGCCGACATCGACCTGAATGATGTTGGCGCCGCCTTTCTGCATATACTCGCGAAAATGCCTGATCGAATAGAGCGACTCGCCGACCGCGATCGGCGTCGCCGTCGACTTGGACAGCCGCACATGGCCGTCTATGTCGTCGGCCGGCAGCGGCTCCTCGATCCAGGCGAGGTCGAGATCGCGCAGCCGCCCGGCGCGGCGGATCGCCTCGTCGACGGAAAAGCCCTGGTTGCAGTCGGTCATGATCTCATAGCCGTCGCCGACGGCCTTGCGCACGGCCGACAGCCGCGAAAAATCCTCCGAGCCATGCGGCTTGCCGATCTTGACCTTCGAGCCGGTGAAGCCCTTGGCCTTCGCTTCCAGCGCATCGTCGACCAAAGCCTGCGTCTCGATATGCAGCCAGCCGCCTTCTGTCGTGTAGAGCGGACAGCGGTCCTTGGCGCCGCCGGCGAGCTTCCAGAGCGGCAGGTTCTGTTTTCTCGCCCGCAGATCCCACAGCGCCGTGTCGATCGCGGCGAGCGCGATCGCGGTGATGGCGCCGATGGTGGTGGCGTGGGTGGCGAATTCGAGATCGTGCCAGATCGCCTCGATCTGGTCGGCGTCGCGGCCGATCAGGCGCGGCGCGAGATGGTCGGCGAGAAGCCGCATCACCGACGAGCCGCCGGTGCCGATCGTGTAGCTGTAGCCGGTGCCCGTCGCGCCGTCGGAATCGGTGATGGTTACGATCGGCGTTTCCTGGCTGACGAAACTCTGGATGGCGTCCGTGCGCTTGACCTTCGGCACGAGGTCGACCATGCGCAGTTCGATCTTCTCGATTTTCGCCATGTCAGTTCCTCAGCGACTTGCCGGTTTCGGCGGAGAACAGATGCGCGCGGCTCAGATCGAAGCTCATGCCGATCCTGTCGCCAGCTTTCAGCGGCCTGGGATTGAGCATGCGCGAGACCCAGTCGGCGCCGTTGAACTCGGCGAAGACCAAAGTTTCATTGCCGAGCGGCTCGGTGATGCTGACCGGCAGCTCGACGCGGTGGACTTCGGTTTCGCCGCCCGAGCTCAGGCCGTGGCCGGTCGGGTAGAAATCATCCGGGCGGATGCCGAACACGACCTTGTCGCCGGCCGCCGTCTTCGACTTGAACTGGCCAAGCAGCGGCAGGCTGTCGCCGCGGCTGAAAACCAATCTGCCGTCGCTGACGGTCGCCT
>NZ_RZSA01001110.1:0-1989 GCF_003998075.1 Mesorhizobium sp. M2A.F.Ca.ET.037.01.1.1
ACTTTTGCCTATCTCCCGACCATGAAGCGGCAGCCTCTGTCAATTCGCCGCCCCGCGATTTTCGCCGGTAGAGTTGATGCTTTTAGGGCAGGCCAGAACGCTCGAGCGCCTGCGCCGGTTGCACCGCATGTCGGTCTATGATGGGCTCGAAACCGCCGGACAGCCTATTTCTTTTCGTAACCGGCGCGGATTTCCGCCATCGCATCCCTGATCCGGTCGCGCAGAATCTCGACCGATTCGGTGCTGGATTTCCGTACAAGGTCAGCCACTTCGCTGGCGTTCTTCAGCGTCGTCTCGAACGACTTACGGGCAAATTCAGCCTGCTTGCTCATCAGGTCCTGCGGGTTGCCGGGCGCCTGGTAGTTCTGCGCCATCCGCGTAACCTCGTTGATGGCATTCTGCACCATCTCATGCTGCCTCGCCAGCACCGAGGAGGCGCCGGCCGCACTTGCCTTCGCCGACTTCTCGAGAGCTTCGAGGTTCTTGCGATGATGATCGAGGATCGCCTGGACATCGACATTCGGCAGTTTCAGGTCGCGGCCGAACCTGCTGAACATGTCGAAGAACGAGTCGGATTCCGGTTGTTTTGCCATGCCCTGCCTCCCGTTTTGCTGCCCTTGCGGCGTGCCAGCAGGAGAATAGTGCCAGTTAGGCCCGCGTCAATTGACCAGAAACAGCCGCTCCGCCGTATAGAGCGCCAAGCCGGCCAGCCCGCCGATGATCATGCCGTTGAAGCGGATATATTGCAGATCCTTGCCGATATTCGTCTCGATCAGCCGAGTCAGCTGCGCCAGGTCCCAGCGCTTGACCTGGTCGGCGATGAATGTCGATACCCCGCTTTTCTGGCTCTCGACAAACGAGGCCAGCGCCACGACAAAGCCCTGGTTCATGTCAGCCCTGATCTGCGCGTCGTCGGCCAGATGCCGGCCGACTTCGACGAACATGTTCGCGAGGTGCTCGCGTATCGTCGAACTCGGCGCATTGACGTCCTGCTCGATGAACAGGCGCAGGCTCGCCCACGCATCGCCGGCGAGCGTCCTCACCTCCGGGCGGCCGAGAAAATCGCGCTTCAGCTTCTCGGCGCGCCTTGCATATTGCTTCGAGGTCCTGAGCCGCTCGATGAAGCCCAGCGCGAAACGATCGAATTCGGCGCGCATCGGATGATCGGGATCGGCCCTGACCTCATCCAGCAGCGAGCCCGCCGAGGCGACGATCTTCTTCAACAGATAGGTATCGGCACGAAACAGGTTGAACAGCGACGGCAATTCCTCGCGGATCTTCTCGCGCATCGTCGCCAGCGCCTGCTCGTCCTTGAGGAAACGGCCGACCACCCGCGTGAACTCATCGAACAGCTTTTGATGGCGGCGGTCGTCGGTCAGCGCCGACAGAAGGTCGGCGGCCAAAGGCGCCAGCGGCACCTTTTCGATCTGCTCCAGCATGCGGCTGGTGACGAAGCCGCGCAGCCCGGATTGCTCCACCGCGGTCAATGTCTGCGGCACCAGCCGCGCGACGAACCGCGACAGGCCGGCGGCGCGCTCGGCGTCGGCCAGCCAGTCGGCGACCAGGGCGGCGAAGTCGACCTCGGCGAGCTTTTCGCGCACCGGCTCCGGCGCCAGGAAATTGGCCTCGATGAAGCGGCCGAGATTGTCGGCGATGCGGTGCTGGTTCTCCGGGATGATGGCGGTGTGCGGGATCGGCAGCCCGAGCGGCCGCCTGAACAGCGCCACCACGGCATACCAGTCGGCGATGCCGCCGATCGTCGCCGCCTCGGCGAAGGCCGCGACGAAGCCGAGCCACGGATAGGCAGCCTGGAAGGACTTCGCCAGCGCGAAGACAAGGATGCACAGCGCGAGCGCGGCCGCGGCGATGAATTTGGTCCGCCGCAGCGCCGAGAGCTTTGCCTGCGCGTCTGCGTCGAATCGAACCGGCGCGAGAGCCGGAGCTGATTTAGACATGAAAAGGCCGTTTCCTGTTTGCACCCGCCTCTAT
>NZ_RZSA01001111.1:0-1988 GCF_003998075.1 Mesorhizobium sp. M2A.F.Ca.ET.037.01.1.1
TTGGCGGCGGCGTCGGCCGCAACGCGTTGATGACGGCGGAGGTCGAGCGGGTGGCCGGCGAATTGGCCTGGCCGACGCCAATCGCGGTCAGCACGCTGGAAGATGTCGGAACTGCGCTCGGCGCCATGAAGCTGGCGCTGGATTACAGCCTTGGGCTGATCTTGCGCGAGGACCGCCATCCGGCCGTGGTGCTGCCGCCGCTGTAGGGTGGCCGGCTACCGGCGAAATGCAGAAAGAGGCAGGCGCTGGCGGGCGCCTGCCTCTTTCATCTCCAGCATAGGTGATCAGGCAGCCGCGGCGGCCTGGTTGGCGTTGGCGGCGGCGATCGCGTCGACCTTGGCGGTGGCCTTGGCGAGCGCGGCGGTCACGGCATCGGCACCCATGCCGACGCCCTCGACGCGGATCACTTCAACGTCGGTCATGCCGAGGAAGCCGAGCACGCTGCGCAGATACGGGACGGCATGGTCCATCTGCACCGCGGCGCCTTCCGAATAGATGCCGCCGGAAGCGAGCACGATGTAGACCTTCTTGCCGGCGACGAGGCCCTTCGGACCGTTCTCGCCGTAAGCGAAGGTCTTGCCGGAGCGGGCGACGTGGTCGACCCAGGACTTCAACGTCGAGGAGATGTTGAAGTTGATGAAGCCGGTGGCGAGGATGATCGTGTCGGCGGCGAAGACCTCATCGAGCACGGCGTCGGAAACGCCGACGACTTCGGCCTGGCGCGGCGTGCGCGCTTCGGCCGGCGTGTAGATGCCGGTGGCGTAGTCGGGGTCGATATGTGGCAGCGGATTGGCGACGAGATCGCGCACGACAAGCGTGTTGGACGGATCGGCGGCAACAAGCTTCCGGGCGAGATCGGTGGCGACGCGGGTCGAGTGCGAAGCGGCGCCGCGCGGGCTGGAGGTGACGAGAAGAATAGACATGGCGGTGTCCCCTTGGGGTTGGATTGAAACTTTCCACGCCAATATGGGATTGCTGCTCCATCAGGATAACTGGTATAATATGTATACAATCCATCAACAAAATGGATGGCGTTGCCATGCAGCCGAACCCGACATTGGACCAGCTCCAGATTCTGGTGGCAGTCGCCGATACCGGCAGCTTCTCGGCAGCAGGGCGCAAGCTCAACCGGGCGCAGTCGGTGGTGAGCTACGGCATCGCCAATCTCGAAGCGCAGCTTGGGCTGAAGCTGTTCGAGCGCGAAGGCGTGCGCGAGCCGCAGCTGACCGAAGTCGGCAAGGCGATGCTGGAGGATGCACGGCGCATGATCGGCGTGCTGCAGCGCATCCGCTCGCGCGCCGACGGCTACCGGCAAGGGCTGGAAGCGGAAGTGGCGATATCGGTCGACGTGACGCTGCCTTCGCCGGCGCTGGTGCGCGTGCTCAAGGCCTTTGAGGCGCAGTTCCCGGCGGTCATGCTGCGGCTTTATATCGGCTCGCTCGGCCTGATCGTCGACCAGGTCGTTAACGGCCAGGTGGATCTCGGCTTCGGCGGCCTGCAAGGCGATGCCGACGTCAATCTGCTGCGCATCGGCTTCACCTCCCTGGTGCCTGCGGCGGCGCCCGACCATCCATTGGCCAAACTGCCGAAGCCGGTCGGTGTCGAGGACCTGCGCGAGCACATCCAGCTTGTCGTCACCGACCAGTCGGAGCGGACGCGCGGGCGAGACTATGGTGTCTTTGCCTATCGCACCTGGCGGCTGACCGATATGCGCACCAAGCATGCGCTGATGCGCGAAGGTCTCGGCTGGGGTGGCCTGCCGCGCTGGCTGATCGCCGACGACCTTGCCAGCGGCAGGCTGGTCGAGCTCGATCTCGAGCCTTACCGCGAAGTCCGCTCGCCGATGTATGCCATGCACCGCAATGACCGCAGCCCCAAGCCGGCGGCGACCTGGCTGATCGACGAGTTCAGGCGGCAACTCGGCTGCTTCAACGAGATGGAGCCAGGCCTGTGGGCGGAGGACGGACCGGAGTCAAGCCGTCCATGAG
>NZ_RZSA01001112.1:0-1986 GCF_003998075.1 Mesorhizobium sp. M2A.F.Ca.ET.037.01.1.1
GAGATCAGGTCGTCATGGTGGCGGATAGGGGCTGGCCGGCCGCCTGCTGGTCGAATGGGTTCAATGCGCATGGCTTGCCCCTCCATGCGGCGCCCAAACCCGACCGGCCTCGTGAGCATGATGGGCCATCGGCTACTCCCGTCCTTCCAAGATGCGCCGCACCGCGACGAGCTTGCGCGCCCGTTCGCCTTGCAGCGCCTTGATCTGCTCGGGCGTGTAGGAGAACATCCCCTCGCCCGACTTGATGCCGAACTTCGACGCGTTGGTCTTTTCCAGCACCATCGGCGCGACATCGTCGCGGTTGGAAAGATCGGCGTTGAGGAAGGACGAGACGGACTTGTAGATATCGAGGCCCGCCATATCGAGCAGCGCCATCGGCCCGACCACGGCGATCTTGTAGCCGATGCCCCAGGACACGCAGGTGTCGAGGTCTTCCGGCTCGATGACGCCGCGCTCGACAAGGTCGACCGCCTCGCGCAGCAGCGCATAGAGCACGCGGTTCTCGACGAAACCCGGAACGTCCTTCTTCACCACCACCGGAAGCAGGCCGATCGAGCGGATCAGGTCGCGGATCGTCGCCACGGTTTGCGGCGCGGTCTTCTCGCCGGCGATCACCTCGATCATCGGGATGATGTGCGGCGGGTTCGACCAGTGCATGCCCACCATCCGCTCCGGATGCGAGATATTCGCCTGCAGCTTGGTGATCGGGATACCCGACGTGTCGGACGCCACGATCGTGTCCGCCGCTATCAGCCCATCGATGGCGCGATAGACATCGGCCTTGATCGAAATGTTCTCGGGAACGTTCTCGATGACCAGGTCGGCGCCCGATACCGCATCGGCTATGTCATCGGTGAAGCGAACCGTTCCGGCGCCGGCCGGGGGCGGCGCGATGCCCAGGGAATCGAGCACGGCTTCGGCCACGCCCAGCATGGTTCCAGCCCGCTCGACCGCCGCCGGAGCGACATCGTAGGCCACGACCTGAAGGCCGCCTCTGGCGAGCCGCGCGGCCATGCCGGGCCCCATCGTGCCCAGACCAATGATGGCGATACGTTGGATCATCACGCTGCCCTGCTTTCGGTTGCTGCTTTTGTTTCCGCGACAAGGTCGGCGGCCTTCTCGGCAATCATGATCACTGCCGCGTTGATGTTTCCGCAGACGAGGTCGGGCATGACGGAAGCATCCACCACGCGCAGGCCATCGACGCCGCGAACTCGCAGTTGCGGATCTACGACCGAGGCCGCGTCCGCGCCCATCCGGCAGGTGCCGGCCGGATGATGCACGGTGATGGAGGTCTTGCGGATATGCTCATCGATATCGTCGTCGCTCTGGCACTTGGGACCGGGGAAGAACTCCGCCTCGATGAAGGGCTGCATGGAAGGTTGCGCCGCGAGATCCCTTGCCACCCGGAAGCCGGCCCGCAGCGATTGCCAGTCCTTCGGCGAGGCCAGGAAATTCTGGTGGATCAGGGGCGCCGCGGAAGGATCGGCCGAGGCGAGTTTCACCGCGCCGCGACTCTCGGGCTGCGTGGCCACCACGCGCGTTGCGAAACCATCGGGAAACGGTTCCTTGAATGGCCTGAAATAGGGCCATGCGGCGAGTGGAGCCGCAGTGAAGAGCAGTTGCACATCCGGCAACGGCCGCTCCGGACCGCTTTTCAGGAAGGCGACGACCCCGCCGGGCACATCGCCCGAAAAACCGCGCCCCGTAAGGTAGGTCTTGGCGAAATCCAGCCCGATGCGATCGGCGCGCATGTTGTGCAGGAACGGCCCTGGGCCGCGGCGTCGGTACATGAGAATGACCGAGACGTGATCCTGCAGGTTCTTGCCGACCGCGGGCAGGTTGACGCGTGTCTGGATGCCATGCGCCGCAAGCTCGTCCGGCGCCCCGATGCCGGACAGCATCAGCAGTTGCGGCGTGTTGATCACCCCGCCGGAGAGCAGCACTTCCCTGCGTGCGATGACTGTTCGCTCGCTGCCGCGATGG
>NZ_RZSA01001113.1:0-1982 GCF_003998075.1 Mesorhizobium sp. M2A.F.Ca.ET.037.01.1.1
GATCTATCGCTGGCAGGCGCGCGGAGTCAGCTTCGACGAGGCCTTTCGGGTCGCGATCAGGGGCGCGGCGCAGGTCCTGTCCGGGCACGGGCAGCCGTAAGTGCATTTCCTCGCCCCGCGCGAGCGGGGAGAGGTGGCTCGGCGAAGCCGAGACGGAGAGGGGAGCGCCCTACGAAGGCCCCCTCTCCGTCCGCTTCGCGGACACCTCTCCCCCGCTTTTAGCGGGGGCGAGGAATTAGGCTCAGCCTTGCACAATCGTGTCGCATTGGTCAGCTGCCAAGACGCGTGGTAAAAGCCGGCGCAAAAGAGAGTTTCGGCCATGAACAAATTCACCCCCGCAAAGCCTGCCGGCGCGCGCAGCGTCGACGAGATCACCGGCAGCCGCCGGCTCAGGCGCATGCGCAAGGCCGATTGGTCGCGCCGCCTGGTGCAGGAGAACCAGCTTACGGTCAACGATCTGATCTGGCCGATCTTCGTCGTTGACGGCAAGCACCTACGCGAGCCGATCGCCGCCATGCCGGACGTCTATCGCCTCTCCATCGATCTCGCGGTGAGGGAAGCCGAGCGCGCCGCCAAGCTCGGCATTCCGGCGATCGCCACCTTCCCCAATGTCGAGCTTGCGCTGCGCGACCAGACCGGCTCGCACATCCTCAACCCGGACAATGTCATCAACCGCGCCACGCGCGCCATCAAGGACGCGGTGCCGGAAATCGGCATCATCACCGATGCCGCGCTCGACCCGTTCACCAGCCATGGCCATGACGGCATCCTGCGCGACGGCATCATCGTCAATGACGAGACGGTGGAGCAGGTCGCGGCCGCGGCCGTCATCCAGGCCGCCGCCGGCGCCGACATCATCGCGCCTTCCGACATGATGGACGGCCGCATCGGCGCCATCCGCGACGCGCTCGATGCCAACGGGTTCCAGGACGTGGCGATCATGTCCTATGCGACGAAGTTCGCCTCCGCCTTCTACGGCCCCTATCGCGAGGCGGTCGGCACCGCCGGCCTGCTCAAGGGCGACAAGAAGACCTATTACATCGACCACGCCAATTCCGACGAGGCGATGCGCGAAGCCGAGCAGGACCTCGCCGAAGGCGCCGACATGCTGATGGTGAAGCCGGGTCTCCCCTATCTCGACATCATCCGCCGGCTCAAGGACGAGTTCCAGATGCCGACCTTCGCCTACCAGGTTTCGGGCGAATATTCGATGATCAAGGCAGCGGCCGCCAATGGCTGGATCGACGGCGAGAAGGCGATGCTGGAATCGCTGCTTGCGCTGAAGCGCGCCGGCTGCGACGGCGTGCTGACCTATTTCGCGCCGACCGTGGCGGAGATGTTGAAGGGGTAAGCCGCCAAACCGGCAAGCAGCGGCGCCACTGATCAGCCTTCAGAATTCCACGTCGAGCTCGACGATCTCCTCTGGCTCGGCGAGCGCGCCTTCGGTCCATTCCCGCATCAGCGGCCAGGCAAAGACCGTCTCGCAGTAGGCGGCGAGTGGCGCTTCGAGGTCAACCGCGTAGGTGCGGAAGCGGGTGCAGACCGGAGCATACATGGCGTCGGCCATGGTGGGCCATGCCCCGAACAGCCACGGCCCGCCATAGGTCGCCAGGCACTCCGACCAGATCGCCTTGATCCGCTCCACGTCGGGCCGCGCGCCGGAAAAGATCTTGAAGCTCTTGTGCCTCGCCTTGAGGTTCATCGGCAGTGCCGAGCGCAGATTGTGGAAGCCCGAATGCATTTCGCCCGACACCGCGCGGCAATGGGCGCGCGCCACGCGCTCGGCTGGCAGCAGGCCGGCGCCCGGCATCGTCTCGGCCAGGTATTCGGAGATGGCCAGCGTATCCCATACGGTGACGCCGTCATGCGTCAGCCGCGGCACCAACACCGACGGCGACAGGAGCAGCAATTCCTGCCGCTGCTCCGCATCATCGATGTCGACGCGCTTCTCCTCGAACTCAAAACCGGCCATGCGGCACAGC
>NZ_RZSA01001114.1:0-1981 GCF_003998075.1 Mesorhizobium sp. M2A.F.Ca.ET.037.01.1.1
CACCGGACGGCAGCTTGAGGGTCCTGACTGTTGACGGCATGGGCTTCCTCCGCGTGGCCAGATGGCAGCATAGCCAAAACCGGAAATCCAGACCAAAGCCGTCTGGCCGCCTAGATTTCCCGGTAGCGGCTACTTCGCCGGGTGCTTGGCGAGCCAGTCTTTCATTTCCTTGATCTCGGCTTCCTGCGCCTTGACCACGCCTTCGGCGAGCTTGCGGATTTCCGGATCCTTGCCGTTGGCGATCACCACCTTGGCCATGTCGATGGCGCCCTGATGATGCGGGATCATGCCGCGGACGAAATCGACATCGGCATTGCCGGTGTATTTGATCGCCATGTCCTTGTGCATCTTCTTCATCGCCGCCTCATAGCCCGCCGTTGCCGGGCTCTGGGCGCCCATCGCCATCTTGGACATGTCGTGCTTCATCTCCTCCGACGAGGCCGGCACGCTTTCGAGGAAGACGGCAAGCAGCATTCCCGCCGCCATCAACAGCAGCACGATTTTCTTGGCCAGGGTCATTCAAGGTCTCCTTGTGGTTGAGGTTCGTATCTGGGAGCTTCGTTCAGAGTTTCAACGTCCTCAGCCGCAAAGCATTGGTAATGACCGACACCGACGACAGGCTCATCGCCGCCGCCGCTATCATCGGCGACAGAAGCGTGCCGGTGAGCGGATAGAGCACGCCGGCCGCGACCGGCACTCCGAGCACGTTGTAGAGGAAGGCGAAAAACAGATTCTGGCGGATGTTGCGGATCGTCGCCTGGGCCAGCGTGCGCGCCCTGACGATGCCGTTGAGGTCACCCTTGACCAGCGTGATGCCGGCGCTTTCGACCGCGACATCGGCGCCGGTGCCCATGGCGATGCCGACATCGGCGCCGGCCAGCGCCGGCGCATCGTTGACGCCGTCTCCGGCCATGGCCACGCCAGCGCCCCTCGCACGCAGTTGCTCGACCAGCGTGCCCTTCTCATCCGGCAGCAGGCCGGCGCGGACCTCGTCGATGCCGAGCTTGCCGGCGATCGCTTTTGCCGTGCGCTCGTTGTCGCCGGTTGCCATGATGATCCTCAGACCCCTATCGTGCAGGGCCTTGATCGCCTCGGCCGTCGTTGCCTTCACGGGATCGGCCACTGCGACGATGCCGGCGAAGCCGCCGTCGACGGCCACGAACATGGCCGTCTTGCCTTCGGCCTGCATCGCCTCGGCATTGGCCGCCGGCGTTTCGACGCCGAGGTCCGCCATCATCGCCGCATTGCCGAGCGCGACCTTCCTGCCGGAAACCGTGCCCGAGACGCCCTTGCCGGTGACGGCCTCGAACTCGACGGCTTCGGCCAGCTTCAGGCCGCGCGCGGCGGCGCCCTCGACGATCGCCTCGGCCAGCGGATGCTCCGAACCCTTTTCGAGCGCGGCGGCGAGGCCCAACAATTCGTTCTCATCGATGCCCTCGGACGCGACGACATCGGTAAGCCGCGGCTTGCCTTCGGTCAGCGTGCCGGTCTTGTCGACGATCAGCGTGTCGACCGAGGCGAAACGCTCCAGCGCCGCCGCTTCCTTGATCAGCACGCCGGCATGCGCGCCGCGTCCGGTCGCCGTCATGATCGACATCGGCGTCGCCAGACCGAGCGCGCAGGGACAGGCGATGATCAGCACCGACACAGCCGAGACGATGGCGAAGATCAGGCTGGGCTCTGGGCCGAGGAGTGCCCAGGCGACGAAGGCGATGATGGCGACCAGCACCACGGCCGGCACGAAATAGAAGGACACGCGGTCGGCCAGCCCCTGGATCGGGGCGCGCGAGCGCTGCGCCTTGGCGACCATCTCGACGATGCGCGACAGCGTGGTCTCGGCGCCGACCTTCTCAGCGCGCATGACCAGCGAGCCGTTCTTGTTCAGCGTGCCGCCGGTAAGCGCGGAGCCTTCCGTCTTTTCGACCGGCAGCGGCTCGCCCGTGATCATCGATTCGTCGATCGCCGAGCGGCCTTCCAGCAC
>NZ_RZSA01001115.1:0-1978 GCF_003998075.1 Mesorhizobium sp. M2A.F.Ca.ET.037.01.1.1
ATCTTGACGTATTCAGCCGGTTCCGGCTCGGCGACGGTCACAGCGTCGGCGGCGCGGGCGCCCGAAACTGCGATGAGGGCCGCAGCTGAGCCGAGAAGAAGGCTCTTGATGTTCATTTTCTGACCTCCAGTCAAAAGTTAAAAAACGGGTCTGGGTATTTTTTGCTGAAGGACAGCGTTCCCTGCCCCATCCCCACTACCGAAAAAGATGCGCACCGCGCCGCTCCTTCGAACGTGACCTTTACCCAGGCGGCGGCGGCGTTCAACCACGATCGTATCGGCGAAAGCCCGATCCAGACGCTATCCCCGGATGTTGTTGCACAAATGACACGATTTGGCCTCACTCCGAAAGCTCTCGTTAACCATCGAGGCCCGCGAGACGCTCGAATCCAGGCGAATCCGGCGATCGGCCGGCTGAATTGCGGCGTCCCGGCGAGTCGCTCTGTCCGGTTCTTGCCGCAGAATCGCCTTGCGAAGGGAAGCTTGTTGCGCACAGCGCAGGGGAGGATGGCGGAGAGGATGGGATTCGAACCCACGAGAAGCTTTTGACCTCTACTCCCTTAGCAGGGGAGCGCCTTCGACCACTCGGCCACCTCTCCGTCGCGCCGCTGGATAAAGAAAAGCGTGGGCACAATCAACAAGCCGGCGCCATAATCGCCGAAAAATCGTTAGGCCGGCAACTTGGGAAAGCGGTGGAGCATCGGCATCGCATCGGCCCAGACGTGGCGAATCGTGACTTATGCGGCCTTTTCTAGCCAGCAGAGGCGCCTTCATTGGAGCGCCCTCGTAGACCGGAAACCGTACTCGCAATCACCCGGCAGACGCCCCTCGTTCCGCCGCACGGGGGCGAAAAAGTGCGCAATAACAAGGCATTGCCCATAATTCCGATCGAAAGTCCGCATCGCTTCCATCCGATTCTGACTGGAGGTCAGAAAATGAACATCAAGAGCCTTCTTCTCGGCTCAGCTGCGGCCCTGATCGCAGTTTCGGGCGCCCGCGCCGCCGACGCGGTGACCGTCGCCGAGCCGGAACCGGCTGAATACGTCAAGATCTGCGACGTGTACGGCTCGGGCTACTTCTACATCCCCGGCACCGAGACCTGCCTTCGCATCGGCGGTTATGTCCGTTACGACATCGGCGTCGGCGACGTCGGCTCGTTCGACGGTGCGACGTCCGCTGATGTCGAGGACGGCGACAGCAACGACACCTTCTACAAGAATGCCCGCTTCACGCTGAAGACCTGGACCGGCCAGGAGACCGAGCTCGGCACGTTGAAGACCTACACCGAGACCCGCTGGAACTTCGGCAACCGCAACGCCGATCTTGGTGACCCGACCAATGACGATTATGGCCCCAATGCGGCCTTCAACAAGGGCACGTCGCTGAACTTCGCCTGGATCCAGCTCGGTGGCCTGCGCGTCGGTAAGGACGAATCGGCCTTCAACACGTTCATCGGTTATGCCGGCAACGTCATCCAGGATACGCTGGTTCCCTACGGTGATTTCGACACCAACGTCGTCCAGTACTACTTCGACGCCGGCAACGGCTTCTCGGCCGTGATCTCGCTCGAAGAAGGCGCGGGCGGCGGCACGGACGGTTCCTACGGCGTGGGCACGATCGACAGCTACGTTCCGCATGTCGTCGGCGGCGTGAAGTGGACGCAGGGCTGGGGTGCCATCACCGGCGTTATCGCTTACGACAGCAACTACGAAGAAGTCGCCGGGAAGGTTCGTTTGGACGTGAACGTCAACGACGCCATCTCGCTGTTCATCATGGGCGGCTATGGCTCCGATGACAACCTGTCGGATCCGACCTATGCCTTCGCAGCTGGCGGTCGCGGCTTCTACAAGCAGTGGGACGAAAACTGGGCAGTGTGGGGCGGTGGCACCTACAAGTTCAACGAGAAGACCTCGTTCAACGCTCAGATCTCGTATGACGAAGGTGAGAACCTCGGCATCGCCGCCAACATCGCCTACGAC
>NZ_RZSA01001116.1:0-1977 GCF_003998075.1 Mesorhizobium sp. M2A.F.Ca.ET.037.01.1.1
TCGCCAGCGTGGTGATGACGGCCATGGTGAGGATCATGGTAAAGAGGTTGTGCGAGAGCACGCCCATCGACAGGCCGATCGAGGCGACGATGACCTCCGTGGAACCCCGCGCGTTCATGCCGCAGCCGACCGCGATGCCTTCGGCGCGGCTCATGCCGGCCACCTCGGCGCCGATGAAAGCGCCGCCGAACTTGCCGATCGAGGCGATCACCACCAGAGCCACGGTGAGCAGCGCCAGTTGCGGATCGACCAGCACGGTGAGATCGGCCGACAGGCCGGCGACGCCGAAGAACACCGGCATGAAAAGCGCCGTGATAATTCCTCGCAGCTGCCCTTCGATGTGGCGAGACAGGATCGGCGATTCACCCACCAATATGCCGGCAACGAAAGCGCCGAGCACGGTGTGCACGCCGATCAGGTCGGTGATCAGGGCCATCACCCCCATAATGGCGAGGATGACGGTGACCACCGCATATTCCGAGCGGAAGGTGTCGTTGGTCCAGCGGATGGCGTCGAAGACGATGCGGCGGCCCAGCGTGAAGGAAAACGCCATGAAGAGGGCGACGCCGGCGACGGTGAAGGCCAGGCTGGCGATCTCGATCCGCCCCTTGGTGGCGATGCCGATGGTGATGGCGACGACCACCCAGCCGATCGTGTCCTCGATGATCGCCGAGGAGACGATGATCTGGCCGAGGTCGCGGCGCATGAAGTTCATGTCGCGCACCACCATGGCGACGATCTTGACCGAGGAGATGGAGAGCGCAGTGCCGAGGAACAGCCCGGCGACGATGCGCTCGCCGCCGGCGGCGAGCAGTGTCTCGGGCATGAACTGGGCAGCGATGAAACCGAGCGCGAAGGGCACGGCAACGCCGGCGGCCGAGATGGAAAAGCAGGCGCGGCCGACCCGGCGCACGAGCCTCAGATCCGTCTCCATGCCGGTGAGCAGAAGCAGCATCAGAACGCCGAGCTGAGCGACGGCGTTGATCATCGATTTGTGCGTCGGATCGCCGGCGAAGACCAGCCGCTCGGCCGCCGGCCAGACCCAGCCGAGCAGCGAGGGTCCGAGCAGGATGCCGCCGATCAATTGCCCCATCACCGCCGGCTGTCCCAGCGCTTCCAGCACCTCGCCTATGCCGCGGCCGACAACCAGGAGCAGGATCAGCTCGGCGACGAAGATGCCTTCCGAGGACATGCCGGTCTTCTCGGCGGCGAAGGCGACGGCAGGCATCAAAGCGAGCGCCGCCGCTGCAAGCGCGATCCAGACCGACGGCGACCGGCGCCGATTGAGCATGTTGGACAAGATGCCCCCTCATTTCCTCGCCTGGGCTTAACGGTCTGGCGCGCGGATCGGTTGCACGGCTGATGGGAGCGTTTCCTCGCCCCCGCAAAGCGGGGGAGAGGTGGCTCGGCGAAGCCGAGACGGAGAGGGGAGCGCGGGTTCGACCGGCAAAAGCAGTTCGAAGAGGAGGGCTTCCGCCCTACGAACCCCCTCTCCGTCCGCTTCGCGGACACCTCTCCCCCGCTTTGCGGGGCGAGGAAACGCTCCCTACAATTCTATTCAAATGCCAGCGCCGATTTTTGCTTCGCGGTAAAGCGACTCGACGATGTTGGCGGCCAAGGCGGGGCAATAAGGAGAAGCTAATGAAAAGCGACTTTGCCGCCGCCCACCTGCACCTCGACCGGGCGTGCCATTACCTGCGTGGCGATGATGAAACGAGCCGCGCGGCGCTACAGGCACTCGACCTTGTGATCGACGCGGTGGCGGCGGCCCAGCATGCCAGGCCGGTGGCCGACGTGCTGCCCTTTCCGCGGCGCGCGAATGGCGGCGTTCCGCCGCTTGCATCCTGACTTATCCGCCTGAAAAGGCGGGAACATTTTGGGCCGGCCACACGTTGTGCTATACGGGGTGTGGCCGGCCTGTTTAAGTCGGATACGGCCGGCCATGGCGGCGGGAGGCGCATGGCACGATGTCCCAGC
>NZ_RZSA01001117.1:0-1970 GCF_003998075.1 Mesorhizobium sp. M2A.F.Ca.ET.037.01.1.1
CCCCCCGGCCGCCCCCCGCCGAGACCGCGAAGCCGGCTGAGACGGCGCCGGCGGCGGAACCGGCAAAGCCTGCCGAGGCCGTCCCGGCATCGCCTGCTCCCGCCGCCGAGCCGGCCAAGCCCGCTGAAACCAAGCCGGCGGACACCAGCCATACCATCGCCGCCGGCGATACCTATTGGGACCTGGCCAGGAAAGCCTATGGCGACGCCACCAAGTGGAAGCTCATCTCCGAGGCCAACAAGGACTTCAAGCCGCGTCGCCTGCCGCTTGGCGCGACGCTGACCATTCCGCCGGCGGCGAAGTAAGCGGCAGCCCGGAATTCGTGGCACCCGCCCGGAAACGGGCGGGTGTTCCTTTTCCGGTGCCAAACACGGTAAGGTGCGGCCAGACGCAGCATTGAAAACCGGCAGGGCATCGCTAGTTTCCGCGGCGCTACCGGAGACCGTTGATGACGCTTGCCAGCCCCACCGATGTCAAGACCGCGAAGACCGCTGGTCCGCTGCCTGCCGGCCACCCGGCGGTGAAGCAGGGCAAGGTCGGCGTCATGCTGATCAATCTCGGCACACCCGACGGAATCGAATTCGCGCCGATGTGGCGGTATCTCAGGGAATTCCTCTCCGACCCGCGCGTCATCGAGCTCAACAAGGCGATCTGGTACCCGATCCTTTACGGCCTGGTTTTGACGACCCGGCCGAAAAAGTCCGGCGCCAACTATGCCCGAATCTGGAACCGGGAGAAGAACGAGTCGCCGCTGCGCACTTTCACCCGTTCCCAGGCAGAGAAGCTCGCCAGTGCCCTCGCCGATCAGTCGAACGTCGTGGTCGACTGGGCGATGCGCTACGGCAATCCTTCGACCGCAAGCATCGCGCAAAAACTGGTCGAGCAGGGCTGCGACCGTATCCTGTCCTTCCCGGTATATCCGCAATATTCGGCAACGACGACGGCGACCGCCAACGACCAGTTGTTCCGCGCGCTGATGAAGATCAGAAACGCGCCGGCGATCCGCAGCGTGCCGCCCTATTACGATGAACCGGTCTACATCGAGGCTCTCGCTCACTCGATCGAGCGGCATCTTGAGACGTTGGACTTCAAGCCCGAGGTCGTTATCGCGTCCTATCACGGCATCCCGAAGCCGTATTTCGAGAAGGGCGACCCCTACCATTGCCACTGTCTCAAGACGACGCGGCTGCTGCGGGAAAGGCTCGGCTGGGACGAGAAGAAGCTCATCACCACCTTCCAATCGCGTTTCGGCGCGCAGGAATGGCTGCAGCCCTACACCGATGTCACGGTCGAGAAACTGGCCAAGGACGGCGTGAAATCCATCGCCGTCGTCAATCCGGGCTTCTCCGTCGACTGCATCGAGACCCTGGACGAGATCGGCCGCGAGGCGGCCGAAACCTTCCATCACGCCGGCGGCAAGAACTTCGCCCATATCCCCTGCCTCAATGATAGCGCCGAGGGCATGGCGGTCATCGAGGCGCTGGTCCGGCGCGAGCTTTCCGGCTGGGTGTGACCGGCTTCACCGACAGACTCGAAACGGTGCGCAAAACCCGCCGCTAACCGATATCCGAGCATGATGCCGAAAAGTGTGAGCGGTTTTCGGATCACATCATGCTCTTTCTATTGACCCAGAGCCGGATGATTTCAGGTCGATCCGGCCTGAAATCATCCGGCTCTGGCGATCACCTGATTGTAACGTTGCGGAAACACACTTAAGTGATTCCGTGAGGTCGCCGCCTTTGAGGGAGAAGCGAAATGGGCTTTAGCGGTTTCGATATTGCCATCATTGTTCTTGTTTTCCTGGTCATCATTCTGCTTTTCAAGGGCATCAGGACGGTGCCGCAAGGCTACAACTACACGGTGGAGCGCTTCGGCCGTTACACCAAGACGCTGACACCCGGCCTCAACATCATCAACCCGATCTTCGAGCGCGTCGGCGCCAAGATGAACATGATGGAGCAGGTGCTCGA
>NZ_RZSA01001118.1:0-1961 GCF_003998075.1 Mesorhizobium sp. M2A.F.Ca.ET.037.01.1.1
ATATGAACCATCTGGCGGCGCTCGGGAAATGGCAGCCGGCGCTTGAGAAAGCCGCCTGACGCCATCTCTTCCAATTCCAACAGAAGCCCGGGCTCATGGCCCGGGTTTTGTTTTTTGCGGGCCGCGTTCCTACCTGAGCAGCGAAACAACGGCGACTGTGTCGGGTTGAGCCGATGTCGAACGTCCTTGGCGGGAGAGGACAGGAGATGGTCATGCAACGCAATGCCGTGGTTTCACGCGAGGACTGGTTCGAGGCACATCGCAATCATTTGGAACGCGAGAAGGAGCTGACACGCTTCCGCGACCTTGTCGCCGCCGAGCGGCGGCAGCTGCCCTGGTTCAAGCTGCGCAAGGATTATGTCTTCGAGAGCGAAGCGGGACCGAAGCGTCTTGGCGATCTCTTTGCCGGCAAGAGCCAGCTCATCGTCTATCATTTCATGATGACGCCGGGTTGCGACCACCGTTGCCAGGGCTGCTCGTTCCTCGCCGACCATATCGACGGCGCCAACCAGCATCTCAAGCACCACGACGTATCCCTGGTCGTCGTCTCGCGCGCGGCGCTGACCGAGATCCTGCCTTACAAGCAGCGCATGGGCTGGAAGTTCGACTGGGTATCGTCCTATGCATCGGACTTCAACTTCGACCTGCAGGTCTCCTTCACCGACAGGCAGATCGCGGCCGGCGACACGACCTACAATTTCGAGAAGCGACCGTTGCGGTCGAAAGACCTGCCCGGCACCAGCGTCTTCTACCGCGACGGCAATGGCGACATCTTCCTGACCTTCCTGTCGCGAGGCCGCGGCGGCGACGCGCTGATCGGAGCCTATCATTACCTCGACATGACGCCGAAAGGCCGCGGCGAGACCGGCCCCTATCACAACCTGATGGACTGGGTGCGCCTCCACGACGAATATCAGGACGAGGACCGGCCGGACTGCTGCGCGTGATCGTCTCGTTCACCTGGGCCTGAAGATGCGCTAAGGCTTCCCGCTGTTTTCAACGGATTTGCCATGCAGCGCCTGCTTGCCCTCCTCACCTGGCTCGCTTTCCCGGTCTATGTCTGGCAGGGCCTCGGCGTGCGCCGCCGCACCACGCGGATGCTGCCTGCGCGAGGCCCGGTGCTGCACGAAATACCGGGCAAGGCGCCATCCGTCGCGTTGCTGGTCCTGGGTGATTCCTCGGCAGCATCGGTCGGCATCGAGCAATCCGAACGCGGGCTAGCGGCGCGGCTTGCCGGCCTGATCGCCGAGCGAACCGGCCGAGCCGTGCGCTGGCGCGCCGCCGGCTTCAATTCGGCGACCTCCGGCCAGATCCGCGACCATGTCCTGCCCAATTTATCGGCCGATCCCTGGACGCATATCGTGCTCGCCATCGGCACCAACGACACCAAGAACTTTCACTCCGTGCCGCGCTTCAAGAAGGAGTTCGGCGGGCTGCTATACGCGCTGCGCGCCAAATGGCCGGAAGCGCGCGTTGTCTGGTCGCCGGTGCTGGAATTCACCCGCGCGCCGGCAATGCCGCCATTGCTGGGCCGGATCCTCGAGATCCGCGCCACGGAAATGAACCGCATGGGCGTGCGGCTCTGCAACGAGCGCGGCGCCGTGCCCGCCTCGCGCCTGCCGATCACCAATCCCGATGCCGGCTTCGCGTCCGACGGCTTCCACGCCTCCGAGGCAGGCTATCGCGCCTGGGCCGAGCATCTGCTGGATTTCGTCATGGGTAACTGCGCTGAGGTACGTTGAGATTCAGGTCAGGGCGAGCCGAGAATTGCGACTTCCGAGATCGCAGGCTTGTCGGGCAAGGCTATCAGCGTCCATTTGGGGTAGTCAGCGCAAACGCTGGCGATGAGCTGGAGGCTCCCGAACTTCGTCATTCCAGGGCGGAGCAAGGAGCGAAGCGACGCGCGCAGACCCTGGAATCCATGCCGTTACCTGGACCGAAATGTGCAACGGTGCAGAGTT
>NZ_RZSA01001119.1:0-1961 GCF_003998075.1 Mesorhizobium sp. M2A.F.Ca.ET.037.01.1.1
AGGCCGGTATCACGCGCGATCTGGCTCATTCCGCGTGCTCGCGCGATATTTCCGAGAGCTTCGACGATTGCCTTCGCATCGCCCGAGTTGAGTGCCTCGTTCATCGCCGCATGCAGTTCGGTCTCACTCTGCAGCGGGGCCAGTTCGTCCGCAGGCGCCGGTAGCGCATCAAGCAAATCTCGTTGGTCGGAAACGTCGCTCGGCTGCCATTCTTCGTCGGTCGCCCGTTCGCGAAGCCCCCGCCGAAGTTCCTCATCACCCTGGTTCAGGAACTCATCCCAGTCACCCGCCACCTTGAACGTCACTGCCCGACGGGCGGGGACGTTAAAGAGGACGGCCTTCTTTCCCGCGCGGACGAGGCGCAGCACGTTTAGCGCCGTGCCTGGACTCTTGCCGTCCCAGATCATCAAACCGAAGTCGGCTTCGCGGGCCATGACTCGGTCCTTCGCGGCATAGAACTGAAAACCCTTTGTGGACTTGTCGGTACTGATATGCTCTTCCGGCCAGTTTCCGAGATTGTTGCGGCAGCTTGCTCCGGAGCAAAAAACGGTGACGTCGGGATAAGACGTCTCCACCAAATACTTCTGAACAGCTTTGTCGGCACCGTTGGCGTCGCCGACGACGACGCGCAATCCGCTTTTCCTCACATTGTCGAGGCGCTCTTTGACCTGGCTTGGTAGCCGCGAGACGTGGCGCGAGCCTCCTACAAAAACCGTGTTCATTGATTGCTCCTCGTGCGTGTGATCGTAAACGTGTGGACGCTTGCCGCACCTCCCTGGCCCATCAACACATTCGTTATGGCATTCATTGTCGATCCGGACCGGAATAAATCATCGAACAGGAGAACGCGGCGACCGCGAACTGGATCGCCGTTCAGCGCATAAAGCCCTTCAAGCAGTTCGCGACGGCGCTGTGGATCCACTACACCCTTCAATTGTGTCGGCGGACGCGTGGTCACGATGCAATTCGCAACCGGGATGTTGAGCGCCGCTCCGATCCCGTCGGCCAACGTGATGACGGGTTGGACAGCTCTCACACCAGAGGGCGGAACTGGAACGACCACATCGAAATTCGCGGCGTTCGGCGCGATGTAGGCTACTGCCACCGCGATCAATTCCTCAGCAGCCTTGAGGTCAGAGCGATATTTCAAGCGGTAGAGTAACTCGCCGACTTCCGAGCGCGTGGTGTCGTAGACGTCATGCCCATATTCGTTCACGCCGAGATAAACGCTTCCCGTCGTATGGATGTCGAGCGCGTATCCATCCGCCCAATTGCCTTTGATCTGTCTCGGGTTAATGGCCGCCATTACGCCTATCGAAGTGCTCCTTGCGAAGCATGAATGTAAATCATAAGTTACACCCGTTCAAGGTGACCTCGTCGTCAGTTCCTGTCATCGGCACGTGGGTCCAGCCCCATAAGGTCGCTCGACACCGGAAGACCGTAACAAAACCTCTGGCAATAAACGCGGTACGGAACCGGCATTTCGCCCAAAAGGACCCCGGTCGAAGCCATTGGGTTAGACGACGAGTTCAGGTAGCGGCGCGGTCGGCCATTTGTTCCGAGCTAAGGCTGGAAGATTCCTGTTCGAGATCGGGAAAGATCCTCGTTAACTGATCGAGGGCAGCCGTGGCGATGCCTTGGGACGCAATATGCACCCCAATCTCGGCGTCGGGAAAATCCACTTCCGACGAAGCCGACGCCCAATTCATGCTGGTTACAACAAGATCGTCATTATCCCAAGCGAGGAACTTCCCATGGAGAGGAACCTTGCCTGCCTCGATCAGGCGGAACCCGTTCGCGGCCGCTTCCGCCTTTAGCTCGCGGGCATGGCGATTTCGCATCGGCTTGGAAACCATCGTGTAGAGCACACTCACCGCCATCCCAGGACGAGAGGCCGCCACCTGCCCTTGCAATAAGGCACCCGGACGGGCAGTGGATCCCAGCTTATGACATCCTAGCAC
>NZ_RZSA01000111.1:0-10432 GCF_003998075.1 Mesorhizobium sp. M2A.F.Ca.ET.037.01.1.1
GTCTATGACGAAGGCGAAGCCCTGGCGGTGGGGGTCGACGAACCTGTTTCCACCGCCGAAGCGCGGCGCCTGTTAGAGCTTTGCAAGAGCCTTCGGTGGGCTTCCCCGCTGTCCGGCTACTTGCTGGCGGGATGGTGCGTCGTGGCGCCGGTGTGCGGCTTCCTGAAATGGCGCCCGCATGTCTGGGTGAATGGCCCGGCGGGCTCGGGCAAGTCGACCGTGATGGACAAGATCATAAAGCGCTGCCTCGGCGAAACCGCGTTGAGCGTTGTCGGCAACACGACCGAGGCCGGCGTGCGCGGCGCCCTCGGCATGGATGCGCTACCCATCATCTTTGACGAAGTCGAGCCGAAGGATCAGAACAATCAAAACCGCATCCGGGCAATTATGGACCTCGCCCGCGTCGCCGCATCGGAAAATGACGGGCTCATTTTGAAGGGCACCGCCGGCCAGAAAACGAAGGGCTTCCGGGCTCGCTCAATGTTCGTCTTCGCGTCCATCTTCACTCAGATTGAAGGCTACGCGGACGAAACCCGCATCACGCAATTGTCGCTCGCAGACCCGTCACAAGACACGCCGGAAGAGAAGGCGGCCAACAAAAAGCACTATGAAAAGCTTCTTTCCGACATCGTTGGATTGCTTACGCCGAACTTCTCAAAGCGCCTTCTCGCCCGCACAATCTTAAACCTTCCGACGCTTCGGGCCTATGTGGACGTGTTCACCGTGGCGGCAACGCTGCACCTCGGGGCGCAACGCCTCGGCGACCAGCTCGGGCCTATGCTGGCCGGCGCCTACCTTCTCAACACCACCAAGCCGGTGACGGTCGAAGAGGCGTTGAAATGGCTTCGCGCCAATGACTGGACGGATCACACCGCGAAGGGTGCCACCAAGGACTCCGAGCGGTTCTTGCAGCATGTCACCGGCTACTTGGTGCGGCACAACACGCCCGAGGGCGGAACGTGGGAGCGAACCATTGGCGAGCTTTTGGAATTGGCGGCGTTCGCCGCCGACATGATGCCGCTTAATGACGGCTACGGCGGCCAGGAACCGAACAAGAAAAAGGGGTCGGCGGTCTCAGCCCTGGCGCGCCTCGGCATGCGGGTGTGGCGCGGGCCGGAAGGCATGGTCGTGGACATCACCACGTCGCACGAAAGCTTCAAACGCTTGATCCTGAAAAATACGGAATGGGGCGCCACCAAGTATCGAGACATCTTAAAGGCGATACCTGGCGCCGTGCCAGGCAAAGGGAACCGCTACTTTTCCAGCGGGATCAATACGCCGTTTGTGACGGTCCCGCTTAACGCGTTGCTCGGCGAGCGCGAGCCCGGCGAAGATGCGGATTGAGCGTTGACAAAATGCAAACGACTCGTTGATTATCGTGATGTTGCGGCCCGATCTATTAGACCTCCCAGGGCGGGCCGCCTTTTTGAGACTGATGAAACGGGGAACCAAGATGCTCAAGAGAAGCTTTCTCGTGTCTGCTATCTTTGCCGCCTGCTGCCTCGCCTTTTCGGCATGCGCTGCACCGGCCGCCGAGTTCGCCACTGTCACGGTCGCCAGCATGAAGCACGAAGTACCGGCCCCGCCCATCCTGTCGGTTCCCGGCGATTTCGCGATCATGCGGGCTTCGGAAGACATGGCGCGAAACCCCGCCACGCTTGGCGCCAAGCGTACCGTCGCCGCTACCTTTGCCGTCTACCGTTTCAAACCCCGCGCCGCCGCCTGGCATCGAACTTTCGCGGTGCCGTGGGCGACCTGATCGCGCCCGATTACACTATGTCTCGAAACCCGGCAGCGATGCCGGGTTTTTTCGTTGCGAGCGTTGACGAAACGCAAACGACTCGGGCTTAGTGGCCTTCTCGCGGGGTAGCGCAGCCCGGTAGCGCGGTCGGTTCATGCCCGACAGGCCGGCGGTTCAAATCCGCCCCCCGCAACCAATTCGCTCGAATGGGGCGGGCTCGGTTGTCACAAAGGACGTGCCGCCCTACGGAATTGTTGCGGGCGCTGCCATTGGAGGCTAAGAGCTGCCGCCATGATCAGATTACGAGAGTACAAATTGCAGGATTGGAGCCGCCTTCGGCCCATCACCCATGCATATAAATCTATTCGCTATAGAGCTACTGACGCACGGTTTCTGTGGCAAAGAGCAAGGAAAGGCGACATCCAGACTATCCGCGCCGCCGCTCGGGACCGGCGTGTACTGCTGACCATAGCATTCAGCGATGCTCAATGCCTAGATTTGCAGTTGCGACTGACGCGGGGATTGGTTCGCCACGATCTGCACATCATTGCCGACAACAGCGTCGGCGAAGCGGCCGCCAATGAGAACGAGCAAGTGTGCGCGAGACATGGCGCCGTCTATGTCAGACTGCCTGTCAATCCATGGACAGCAAGAAATGCCAGCCGTTCCCATGGCGCTGCAATGAATTGGATGTGGCATAACATTCTGAAGCCGGCCGCGCCGGCTGCATTCGGCTTCCTTGACCAGGATCTTTTCCCGACACAGCCATGCGACCCCTTCGAACCCCTTAAAGACGCGGCCTTTCACGGCGATCTGCGTTGGGCAGGCGCGCGGTGGTTTCTCTGGGCTGGCTATTGCTTCTTTCGATTTGATGCGGTCGGCCGCGAGCCTCTGGATTTCGGACTGGACTGGTTCGCCAACCATCCCCTAGATACCGGCGGTGCAAATTGGAACGTGCTCTACCGCCACACGGACCCTAACACCGTGCCGCAACGGCCGATCACTTCATTCGCAGTTTTGCCGGGAGCCGAACTCAGGCAGGCATATTGCGAATGGCGGGGAACTTGGCTCCATGAGGTCGGCCTGGACGGAGACTTGTCTTTAAAGGCGAAAAAGCGCGGAGCGGTCTTGCGGCTGCTAGAACCGGCGCTAGAGCGCGCCAGGCTTGCGGACCTGGCCGAAACGACGCTAGACCTCGCGGTATGAAAAAGATCCTCGCTGTCGCCGCGCTCGGCTCGTTTATAGCTACGCCCGCACTCGCGGTTCAAATCGAGCTAACCCCGGTGATGGTCAAAGACACGACCGCTTTGATCAAGGGGAAGGGCTTCAATTGCCCTCTCGTCAAGATGGCATCGGCGAAGCCGGCCACCGCTCGCGGCAACGTGGTGAAGGTTTGGTGCGGGCCGGATGACGGCACTGACAACGTGTTCGGCGATTTCCAGTACCGTTTGACCTTCCGGCCCGATGGCGGGGTCGACGTCGCCGAGTGGTGAGCTAATCAAAGTCCCTTCGACAGCGAATTGGATCGCACGACATCTGCGGTAAAGTAATCAAGCCAATCATCATTGAAATACAACGCCGCCCCCTCGCCCTCGTTCTTCCCTCTAAGCTGCCTTGATGCTCATGCTGTAAGGAAGCGATTTTATGTATCCCTCGATGAAGGCCCAGTCAGGGTCGCCGCTGGGCGTGATAGGAAGGCGAATGATCGCCTCCTTCATCCTGGCTAGATGCCATTTTCGACCATAATTGAAGCGGAATTTTTCCTGACGAATAAGTGCGCAGATGAACAGGGCCACATATTTGTTGATGTCGAATTTAGGATAGAGGACATTCACGTCATCAGACGCACGAAACGGAGCGTCTTGATAAAACGCCTCTGCGACGCCATTGCCGTTGTATGCAACAGTGATCGTACCTGCCGAGTGGTTCGGGCTCGCGCTAATAAATTGCCGGTAGCCATTGTTCGAGTCTATTGCGCCGATGAAAGGGGTGTTCCCGGCGGTCATGTCGCCTTTGGTTAGACGGTTTCCTTTCTTGATATCAAAAAGGGCGTCGTATCGGAATTCTTTCCATTTCTGGGGGTCGATGGTCGGAGGCTGCACAGCAAGGGCAGGCTTGCCAGCGTCTTTGATCTGGTCCAAATCGGTGCTGCTCACCCAAGAGGGAATTTCACTCGGTGAGGGTATGAGCAATTTTGCTAGGGTTTTGTTGGCCTGGCGCCCATAACTGTATCGATATCTATTTTGTCTGATGCAAGCGCAGTAGTATAAGATTTGCTGCTTGGTGAGGGCCACTTTCGCCTTTAAAATGGCAACGTGGAACCCGGTGTAGAACGGGGCCTCTTGTAAGCAAGTGGTCAAGACACCATTCCCACTCAGTGCACAGGTGACTTCGCCCGCTGGAGCAGGGTCCACATCGGCTAGCGGCGTAACATAGGCTGATATGCCGTTGCTACCTTTCTGCCTTGAAACAAACGCGACGCCCTCCTTTGGACTGGTTTGTTCAAGTGCGTTCAATTCCAGCGAATGGCCGTACCGGATATCAAAAATGCTGGACACGGCCTGCATTATAGCGTTTCCAGCGTAAGCTTGTGGATCGCATAGTCTCTCACAACCCTAATAAAGTCTTGCTGAGTGATCTTAGAATAATCGGTTTCCATATATGCTTCTGCACACCACTCGTCACCTGCGGCGACTGGCTGCAACACGCTCAACCCGCTTTTCTTCTCACGGTTTACATAAGCGTCAAGCCAGGTTTCTCTGATCTTTTCCCATGAACCTTTGTTAACGCGACCCATATGCTTGGTTTTTACGTAACCATCATCCTTGAAATATCCAAAGAACGTCTTGTAGCCCTTGGGATGGGGTTTGTGAGCTTCAAAGGTCATGACGCAAGTGATCACACCGACGGGGTGGAATAGGTCGTCGGGCATCGAAAATACGCCCGTCAAAGTGTGGCTGGCTAGCAGCCGTTCCCGTACTGACACGGCCCGCGCACCAGATGAGGTCGCGCAACTCATCTGCACAATGGCAGCGCAACGGCCTCCAGGCTGAAGGCAGTTGAGCGCGTTCTCGATAAACTCCAGCTGCCCGTCCTCACCAACATCGTAAGGAGGGTTGAGGAAAGCTACCGTGGGCTTGAAGCCGCGCACCTTGTCGATAATTTCGGTAGCGAACGAGTCGCCTTGATAGATGTGAGATTTTCCATCCCCGCTCATCATCATGTTGGAGCAGGCGAAGGTAAACATGTCGGTGCGACGCTCGATGCCAACCAACTGATGTTCTTTAATTGCCCGGCGCTTCTTCTGGTCCGTGGCAGCAATCTCAAGCATACGCTTCATAGCTGAGATCAAGAATCCACCGCTACCGCAACAGGAATCGAAGGCAACGTCATTCACATTGAGATTGACCACGTCACAGAAAAACTCGGTAATGTGCTGGGGGGTGAGCACCAAACCAGTTTTCTTGTCCGTACCCGCGTATCTGATGAACTCTCGATAAAAGCGCCCCAGGACATCATATCCTTTGTCACCCAGCGTGATCAGGGGGAGAACGGTTTTTTCCAGCCGCTCCGCAATGTCGCGTAGGACATAATTGTCCTGCTGTTCGGACGCTTTTTTCTTTTTGATGAGGGGCGATTTGGCAATGGAATGATTCTTAATCTTCTCATATTCCCCGATCATGGACGTCACACGCTCGCCATCGATATCGGCGTCTTTCAGCACATTGTTAATGCTGATCACGATGAAGTCAGCCAGCCGCTCAGGGGTAGGCAAGTGCAACTTGGTTTTGGCTTGGACCTTGTATGCCTGCTCCCTATAGGATGCCTTGAACGCCGCATTTTGCAGCGCAAGCAAGATGGCGCTCACCAACGTGCATCGCTCATATTCCACTATGGAATAGTCATTCAGTTCCTTGTTCAGATCGATGGCGGTCTTTGTGATTTCTGCCGATTCGATATTTTGTGCCTGCGCCTCGCCTTTAAAGAGCGTGATGTAAGAGAAGATATCCAGCAGGTCCGCCTTACCCTCCGTGATCTCAGGCTGCCCCATCTTTTGATAAAAGCTGGAAATCTTCAATTTTCCTGGGTCGCCACTGACAGCAATGGAAACCACATTGTACTCTTTGGATAGAAAAGCTGAATAATGTCGCGCACCGTCAACGGCGAAGGCGCTCGGATTGTCTCCGGCATCGCTTTGGTGAAACTTTGAGTCCGCCTTGCACTCAACGACGATGATGTCGTCCGGAAGAGATGGAAAGGTGATGATGAACTCAGGCGATCCACCCTTCCCGGTCATCTTCTTTGAAGCGGTAGCCAGGCATCGTTTAGCCTTTGCGACCGAAGCCTTTTGCTCATCTAACTTGATCACGCTGAACAGAGGATCATTCTTGAAATGATCGCGAACCGCGTCCTCTGTGACTCGTTCGTTAGCCATGGTCGGCAACCAGATCGTTGGATCGCAATACCTTAACCGCGCCCCTGCCGAGCATCAGCAGCATGTCCATGTGCTTGCCAAGATCCCTTCCCGTTATTGGGCTCGTAAGTCCGGTGCACTGATGCCTACCTGGTGCTTTATGCGACATTCCATGCCTCCCCCAACTGCCCATTTGTGTATGGCGATTTGGGGGATGCGGGCAAGCGACTTTGTATAGTTTCGAACGGCGCCGCCGATGGGAGTGCCGGCCACGGGTTTACACGATTTGCCCTCGGGTGATCCTGCGCTTCAGGTCTGCGGAATTGAGGAGGATCACCATATCGGTCGCATAGGTCAGTTCCAGGCCCACCGCAGGGCGACCCTCGGGCTCAGCCGGCTGGCCGGTGTGTCGGTCGACTACAGTCCACCCCTTGTGGTCTCTCTTCAGCTCAAACCTGTCGTGCGCCATAGGGTGAACTTAGGGAGAGGTCGCATTATTTGGTAGGGCCGCGACGCTGCTCTATCGTCTCAAAGCAGCGTCGACCAAGCGGGGCCATAGCGCCGCTATGGTGGGCATCATGTCTTTCTCTTCGCATTCGTTGAGGTAGCCGACAAAGGCGGTATCCATCGCCAATTCCGGTCGCTTAGGCATCAGCACCCCGGCGCTGTTGCGGCGGCGGTCATAGGCATAGGCGTTGACGGCGGCCAGGATGAAAGCCCACACCTCGGAAGGGGCGACGAACCCCTCGTCGTCCGAGGTGATGACGGGCTCGCCGTTGGCGTCAACCAGGGAAGCGACGCCTGCGCTTTCTTTGATCGCCCACGGCAGCGGGGCGGATTGCGGTAGCTGGATCATGATTCCCTCTGCTTAGTGGGATAGGAAAGGCGCTACGATAGAGAATTGATCGAAAGCGATGATTTGGGCTGGTGTCCACTCTGCCGCGCAATCCAGGGGGCTTTCCCCAGCGTGGCCGGATAGGTAGTGACCGAAGCGATCAAAGGCGCCGATACCTTCGGCGTAGAACCATGCGGACCGACCGACCTCATCCTTGTGGGGGCCGTCTTCCTCGTCGCGGAAGGGGCGAAGCGGGCCTATCCTGGCGCCGTTCCTAGCCCGGTAGGTTCGCCCGGTGGCGATGTAGAGGGGACGGGGGACGGAGGCCCGAGGCCTCACCTCGATACGTGGCGCCGAGCATTCGGCGAGCGGCTGTTTGGTGAAAGCGGATAGAGCGAGTTTGATGCGGCGTTTCATGCTGAATTGATTCCGAACAGAAGTGAGAACGAAATTAGAACGTACAATCCGCACGAAATCAATAGTACATTTTGTACGACATCGAGACGACAAGCCGACGCACCTTTAGCCCGGCGGCTTGAACATACATGCGCCGCCCCCGGCCGGATAGGCAGGGTTGTGCGGCGGCGCTAAGCGAGCGCACTCTCGGGCGTTGTCGCGCCCTCAGTCTCGTCGGGGTAGGTTGCTAAGCCCGACAAGGCTTCTATCACGAATTATTAACCGTGCAACTAAGATTGCGAGCCGACGCAGCATTTTTAACAGTTGGCGTTGCAGAACTGATGTCTATTACATCACGCTAATACAAAAAAACTTGTCTGCGGCGCCGGTTATTCACCGCCCTGAAGTAGAGAAGGGCAACCGCTGACTATTTGCGAGCTGCGACCCTTTGCAGCGCCTCTATGACGGCCTCGGCGTAATCGTGGAACTCGGGGCCAATCGTGTCCTCGCTTTGCATTGAGGCTTGCGGGCCGAACAGTTCGCCGACTGCCTCGCCGATCATGCGGAGCGCGGCCCAAGCGGCGCGCCGCTCTTCATCGTTCATAGGTCGTATCCAGCCCATGTCAGTAGGCCGTCGAAAGCTCGCGCGGAGTGATGCGCCAGCCATTCGGAAGCCGAATTAATGCCGAGAAAGATCATTGCCGGCAAAACGACAAGTAGGGCACGGCCTGGGTGCCGCAACGGGCGTTCGGTCATTCCTGCCCCCTTTGCTCGACCACTCTCTTAAGCCAGCCCTCGCGGTCTTTGTGATGGGCGAGGAATTCGTGCGGCCACTGAAAGACGTTTTCGACGTCCCGCTCCACCGTCTTGAGTGCGTCGCCATAGTCAGGGTGTTGGGCGCTCTTGAAGCTGTTTCGCATGAAGATCAGAGCACCGGCGCACATTGCCTTCGCCTCGCCCCCCGGCGGGATTGTCTTGTGGCACGGCAACGGCGGGCCATCGAACTGCACTTGCGTGGTGAAGTCTTCCGGCGCGTAGCCGCCGAGCCATCCCGCCGGATGCTTGCGGCGCCACGGGCATTCGTTGCACGGTTCTTTCAGACAGGCTTTCATGTTATGCCCCCAGGATGGCGCGGCGCATGCGCAAAATCTGATCGTAGGTGAGGTCGCGAACCGCCTTCGCGAGAAGGCCGGCGGTTTCCGGGTTGCCGTCATCGCCGATCCGCATGCATTCCCGTATCAGCACGTTGCGGACCTTTGAGGCGAGCAAAGCGCGCTCGGCGGCGTCGACCTCGGAGACCGTCATTTCTTTCGGGGTAGTCTTTCCCATTGCAGTTGATCCTTTTCAGCGGGAAGGCGTGGGGCTCAAAGGCCCCACTTGGTTGCGCAAATCGGGCCGATGCCGGCCTCGACTGAATCCGGGTCGGTAAGCTCGCGGCCACAACAGCCACACACCCCGGTGGACCGGCCGTAGTCGGTGGCGGCTTTCAGCGGGTCCGCTGCGATGGCGCAAAGCAGCGCTAGGGTGTCCGGGGCGGCTTCGCGGCGGGCCATGAACTGGCCGTTGACTATCTTGCCCACGTATTCGCCGCCGGCCGCCTTGTCGGTCACGTAGAGGGTGCCAGGGTGAAGCTTTGCCGGCTTGATCGTGAGGCGTTCGGTGCGGAACAGCGGCTTTTTGAGGCCGGACTCCATGGCGGTGGCGAACAGCGCGTTGATCCGTTCAACGCCGACCTCGCCGGACCTATCAGCAGTTTCCAAGGCTCGAGCCGCCGCCTTTTCCTCGCGCTTCCGCTTCACCTCGGCGAGGGTGTTCAACGCGGCGTTGACCTGGCCGGCGGTAAGCTCGCCGTACTGTTCGAACTTGGAAAGCAGTTCACCGGCGAAGCGATGCCAGCCCGCGATTTCCCGAAGGCCTTTCATCAGGTCCGGGTTCGCTGCCTCAAACGCGGCCTTGTCAGCGGCGAGGTTCGCGGCCCGCGTCACCCTGCCCTTGGCGGCGGCGACAACACCCTTGGACACCTTGCCAATGCCTTTGCATGAGAAGCACGGCCGGACCGCGCGGCCACCGCGCCAGACACCGGAGCCCCCGCACTTCGGGCAATCGAACGTCGCGTCGCCACCGTTTTGCATGTGAGCGGCGGCGCGGATCTCGGCGGCAGTGACAACCGGCACCGGGGCCGAGGTCAGCGGGTCCGTATCGAGGTCGTCAAAGTTCACCATGTCAGTCCCCTTAGTTCGCGAAGCGAGCGGCGACGCGGGCGTCCACGGCGGCCCGGTGCAGCGCACTGGTTTCGGCGCGGGTGAGGTTGAAGAACGTTTCCATTTCGGCGAGGCGGGACACTTCCGAGCACTCGGTCGAGGCCGAGGCGGCCCAATCAGCGGCGGCCTCTTTCGTCATCAAGGCGAGCTTCGCCCGGTTCGGGCAGGAGGCGCGGGAAGAGAAGTAGTGCATTGGCTTCGGCCTCGTTTGCGTTTCGACAACATTTATATACATGGCGAATATCATGGTTGCAATACGCAAACGCTTAAGACGTGATCTTTTTCGGAGTCAGCCGAGTGAGCGAGGTAGGTCGGTGATATCGCCGGCAATGCCACTGGCGAGGGAGCCGGGACACGAGGGCCTACAAAAAACCCGAGAAAGCTGCTATCGCTCAAGTGATGACTGAAACAGTTCTGGCGATGCTGGAGCAGCATGTGCTCCTAGGCGAGCGACACCTTGCGCGCCAGCGAGAGATTGTCGCCTACATCCACCAAAAGGGTTTTAGGGCGGACCTGGCCGAAGAGCTTCTGGAGCTGTTCGAGCAGATGCAGCTATTGCACATCGCTCACCGGAATCGGCTTCTAAATTCAAACCGAGACACTACTCGATTTCGCGGCGGCGGCCATGGTGCTGATCCTGGGTTGAGTTGAGAAGAGCGGGGGCGGCGGGTCATCCCCTGCCGCCCCGTGAGCCTACTTCGCGGTCGCCGGGAGGATGACGGCAGAAGGCCCGATTTTGGCGGCGAGCTTGAGGGCGAGGTCGTGGCGCCCACACCAGCCATGAT
>NZ_RZSA01001120.1:0-1957 GCF_003998075.1 Mesorhizobium sp. M2A.F.Ca.ET.037.01.1.1
GATTGAGATCAAGCGGCGGGGCTCGGTCGTGCCGCTCTCTCCCATATTCAACGAAAAATCTTTTGATGACCTGCCCGGCTGGGGCGAGGACGACCATGCTGCGGCTTTCGCGGCCTTTCGCCGCTCGGCCCTTCATGCACCCGTAAAACCCTATCGCACCGGCTCGCTCGGGGTCGATTTCAATGCCTTTGCCGAGGCCTATGCTGAGGCCCGCGCCGTTTCGGCGCCGAATCGGTCCGAGGCGCGGTCCTTCTTCGAGCGGCATTTCGTGCCGATGCTGGTGAGCGCCGAAAACGGCTCGGGCCTCGTCACCGGCTTCTACGAGCCGGAGGTCGAGGCGTCGCCGGTCAGGACGGAGCGGTTCGTAGTGCCACTGCTGTCCCGCCCCGCCGATCTGATCGACATCGACGACGGCAACCGGCCGGCCGGCATGGATCCTTATCTGGCCTTCGCCCGTCGGACGGATAATGCTCCGGTCGAATATTTCGACCGCGGCGAAATCGAGCGCGGTGCGCTCTTAGGCCAAAATCTCGAGATTGCCTGGCTCGCCGAAAAGGTCGATGCCTTCTTCATCCATGTGCAGGGCGCAGCTAGGCTGAAGATGACCGACGGCAGGCTCGCCCGCGTCACCTATGCCGCGAAATCAGGACAGCGCTTCATTGGCCCGGGCAAGATTCTGAGCGAGCTCGGCGAGATCCCGCTGGAAAAGGTGACGATGCAGTCGATCCGCGCCTGGTTCGAGGCGCATCCTAGCCGCGTCGACGAGATCCTCTGGCAGAACCGCTCCTACATCTTCTTCCGCGAGGCTGCAGTCGACGATGCCGCGCTTGGGCCGATCGCCGCCGCCAAGGTGCCGCTGACGCCGGGGCGCTCGGTCGCGGTCGATCGCCTGCTGCACACATTCGGCACGCCCTTCTATATCGACGCGCCGACGCTCACCGCCTTCGATGAAAAACCGTTCCGGCGGCTGATGATCGCGCAGGACACCGGCTCGGCCATCACCGGGCCGGCGCGCGGCGACCTCTTCGCCGGCTCGGGCGACGCCGCTGGCGAGATCGCCGGCGTGGTCCGCAATGCGGCCGATTTCTATGCGTTGGTTCCGCGTGGGCTTCTGAATGGAGCGACCCGGTGAGCCGCCGCGACGACCATCTCAGCGACGACGACCGCATCCTGTGGAACCTGGTGGCGCGTTCGGCCCGGCCGTTGAAACGCAAGGCCGCGGTCGAGATTCCCGAAATTATCGAGCCCAAGCCGACGCCGGCCGCCGCTTCCGTCAACGGTGTCCCGCCCGTCGCGGCAAAACCGAAGACGCCGCATGTCTCGCATTCGCTCGATGACCAGACGCTGCACAAGCTGAAAAAAGGCCGGCTGCCGATCGAAGGCCGCGTCGACCTGCACGGCATGACGCAGGACGAGGCCTATTCGCTGCTGCTCGCCTTCCTGCATCGGGCGCATGCCGGCGGCATCCGCTATGTTCTGATCATCACCGGCAAGGGGTCGTCCTCGGGCGGCGACGGCATCCTGCGCCGCGCCGTGCCGGCCTGGCTGTCGACCCCGGCCTTCCGCCATCTCGTCTCCAGCCACGATCACGCCGCCCGCAACCATGGCGGCTCGGGCGCGCTCTATGTGCGGCTGCGGCGGACGCGCCCATGAGGAGCTCGCAATGAGCGGCTCGGCAATGAGGGGCCTGGTGATGAGCAGGTCGACATGACTCCGTTCGGCGAGAAGCTCAGGGCGCTGCGCGCCGAGCGCGGCGTCAGCCAGAAGGCGATGGCCGAGGCGATCGGCGTCAGCGCCGCCTATCTGTCGGCGCTCGAGCACGGCCGCCGCGGCGCGCCGACCTGGACGCTGATCCAGAAGATCATCGGCTATTTCAATATCATCTGGGACGATGCCGAGGACCTCGCCCGCCTTGCCGAAAGCTCGCACCCGAGGGTCAGGATCGACACGTCCGGCC
>NZ_RZSA01001121.1:0-1957 GCF_003998075.1 Mesorhizobium sp. M2A.F.Ca.ET.037.01.1.1
GCTTGCGGTCGCGGCCTTCGCCGTCCTCGGACCGCTGCTGGTGCTGGCCCTGCTGCTGCGGCTGGCGCGGCTGTTCGGCCTGCACCGCGGCCTCTTCTTCCTCCTCGATGATGATCTCGTCCTCGGGCTCGTCCGGCTCGACATAGGCCGGCAGGCTGCGCACCTCGACAAAACCTTCCGGCTTCTCGGCTATGGCGCCGCGGAAGATCGCGTAATGCTGGGTGCCGAGAGTCTCGTCAGCCTCGATCGTGATCGTCAGGCCGAAACGGGCTTCGAGCTCCACAAGGTTGGCGCGCTTGTGGTTCAGCACGTAAAGCGCCGTCGCGGCCGGCGTGCGCACGATGATGTGGCTGCGCGAATCCTTGAGCAGGAATTCCTCGATCGCCCGCACCACCATCAGCGCCACGGAGGAATCGGAACGCACATGGCCGGTGCCGCCGCAATGCGGGCAGGGCTTCATGGTCGATTCCAGCACGCTGGCGCGGATGCGCTGACGCGACATTTCCATCAGGCCGAAATGCGAGATGCGGCCGACCTGGATGCGGGCGCGGTCGTTCTTGAGGTGATCCTTCAGCCGCTTCTCGACAGCGCGGTTGTTGCGGTTCTCCTCCATGTCGATGAAGTCGATGACGATGAGGCCGGCAAGGTCGCGCAGTCTGAGCTGCCGCGCGACTTCCTCGGCCGCCTCTAGATTGGTGTGGAGCGCGGTCTCCTCGATCGAATGCTCCTTGGTGGAGCGGCCGGAGTTGACGTCGATCGAGACCAGCGCCTCGGTCTGGTTGATGATGATGTAGCCGCCGCTTTTCAGCGTCACCTGTGGCTGCAGCATGCGGTCGAGCTGCGCCTCGATGCCGTTGCGCACGAAGATCGGCGTCGTGTCGCGATAGGGCTGAACCACCTTGGCGTGGCTCGGCATCAGCATGCGCATGAAGTCCTTGGCCTCGCGATAACCGTCCTCGCCGGAAACCAGGATCTCGTCGATATCCTTGTTGTAGAGGTCGCGCACCGAGCGCTTGATCAGGCTGCCTTCCTCGTAGACCAGGGCAGGGGCCGTGGATTGCAGGGTGAGGCTGCGGACGTTCTCCCACAGCCGCATCAGATACTCGTAGTCGCGCTTGATCTCGGCCTTGGTGCGGCTTTCGCCGGCGGTGCGCAGGATGACACCCATGCCCTGCGGCACGTCGAGGTCGGTCACGACCTCCTTCAGCCGCTTGCGGTCCTGGGCGTTGGTGATCTTGCGCGAGATGCCGCCGCCGCGCGCTGTGTTCGGCATCAGCACCGAATAGCGGCCGGCAAGCGAAAGATAGGTGGTGAGCGCGGCGCCCTTGTTGCCGCGCTCTTCCTTGACCACCTGCACCAGAAGGATCTGGCGGCGCTTGATGACTTCCTGAATCTTGTACTGGCGGCGGACCGGCTTGCGGCGGCTGCGGATTTCCTCGAGCGCGTCCTCGGCGCCGACCGATTCGACCTCGTGCTCGTCCGAATGCGAGGCCGAGACGTCCTCCAGCATGCCGCGATCATTGTCGCTGGCGGCTTCGCCGCTCTGCTCGGGCTGATCCGCCTGTGGCACCGCCTCGGAAATCACGTCGGCTTCGACGCTCGCTGCAATCGAGGTGGGGCCACCTTCGGACGGCTTGCCGTCCTCGTTGTCCGCTGCTTCGCCGCCGCCGGTCTCGGCGGCGGACTCTTCAGCCGTTTCCTGGTCGGTTTCGACTTCGACGGCTTCGGCGACGATGGATGCATCCGATACGTCCGATGCGTCTTCTGGCGAGGCATCGGCGGTCACGCCGCCGGCTTCCTCGCTCCCGGCAGCCTCTGCCGCGGGCTCTTCGAGGGCTGCGGGCTCAGCCGGGCTTTCCTCGTTTTCCGAGGAAGTGTGTCTGTGCTCGCCGCGGTCACGGTTCTTGCCGCCGCGCCTGCGGTTGCGCCGGCCGCCGCGATCGCGCGCCTGCTGCTC
>NZ_RZSA01001122.1:0-1954 GCF_003998075.1 Mesorhizobium sp. M2A.F.Ca.ET.037.01.1.1
GGCGATCGCAAAGACCAATCCCGCCAGCACTGTTGCGGCAAGGCTAGCCCGCACTGAATTCGAACGCATGTCGCTCTCCCTTGATGGCGCGACGGATCGCGCCTGGATTCCGGTCCGAATCGGAAATTAACCCTTTCTTAACCTTTGTTAAGAGGCAGGGGGCTTTCGGCACCGGTTCTTAAGGAGCATGGTTAATTTCGAGGGCCGGTTTCTTGCCCGCCGTCGGGCGGGCATGCAGCCGGCTCACTCTGGGTGAACTTGATCTTGATGCCTCGCGTGGCTAGAGCGGTTCGCCGTTTAACGGAAACGACAAACCACTCTATCTCTTTGTTTTGACGCAATTCCGGACGGAAAACCGTTTCACACTTTTCCTGGAATTGCTGTAGCGTGCCGCGCACGAAAGGGCAGCGCATGAGCTTTGGCCACACGGTTCGGGTGTCGATCACCATCCCGCTGCTTCTCGCAGCCGCGGCCTGCGTGCCGCAGGACGGCGTGCCGAAGGCGGCCAATGCGGCGGCCCCGGTGGCCGCGCCTGCGCTGGCACAGCAGTCCGCCGCATCCGCGACGCCTCCAGCGCCGCCGGCATCTCAAATGCCGCAGGGAGCCACTGCGCCCAAAACGTCCGCACCCCAGGCAACCAAGATCATCACCGACCTCACCGTGCCGCGATCCGGCATCGGCACAGCCACCTACAGATGCGGCAATGGCGGCATGATCACCATCCAGAATCTCGGCTCGTCTTTGCGCGTGGCTCGCCCGGATGGCTCGACCGAGGAATTCGTGGCCTCGCCCGCCAACCAGAGCAGCCGCTACCAGGAGGCGGCGACGCATGACGCAATCGTGATCGACGGCCGCGAGGCGCTGGTGATGAAGAGGGGATCCACCCCGCAGACCTGTCGGAGATAGCGCTCTTTGCTGCACTGCAACGAGACCATGCGCCGGCTTCTAAACAGCCGCTAATCGATTGAAGCGCGCGACCACCGGTTTGTCAGACTAAATGATGTTTCCAAAACGATTTTCCGGCTTTGACGCGGTGCAAAAAGAGCATTAGAAACCGCCTGTCCGGAGCCATATATGAGGGCGGAAAACGCTGCTCCTCGGTAGCGGCATCCAGGACGCCGAACTGGGGCAGCCATGAGCAAATCACCAGCCACCCGCGCAGTTGCCAGACGTGAACGGCCGCTCTCGCCGCATCTGACGATCTACCGGCCGCCGATCACGATGACGATGTCGATCATCCATCGCATCACCGGCGGCGCGCTTTATTTCGGCACGCTGCTGGTGGCGGCGTGGCTGATCGCCGCCGCGAGCTCGCAGGCCGCCTTCGACTGGGTCGACTGGGCATTCGGCTCCTGGCTCGGCCGGCTGGTTCTGTTCGGTTATACCTGGGCGCTGATGCACCACATGCTGGGCGGGCTGCGCCACCTCATCTGGGATACCGGCGCCGGGCTCGAAAAACACACCGCCTCGAAGATCGCCTGGGCGACGCTCGCCGGCTCGATCGTGCTGACGCTCCTGATCTGGATAGCGGGCTATGCGGCAAGGGGGGCTTTTTGATGAACGCGCACAATTCGGACATGCGGACGCCGCTGGCGAGGGTCCGCGGCCTCGGCTCGGCCCGCGAAGGCACCGGGCATTTCTGGCGGCAGCGGCTGACCGCCATCGCCAACATTCCTTTGGTCCTGTTCTTCGTCGGCTTCCTGATCGCGATCAACGGCCACGGCTACGCGGAGGTGCGGGCCGCGCTCGCGAACCCGTTTGTGGTGGTCATGTTCGGCTTGGTGCTGATCTCGCCGCTTTATCACATGCGCATCGGCATGCAGGTGATCATCGAGGATTATGTCCATGGCGAAGGCATGAAGCTGGCGCTGATCGCGCTCAACACCTTCTTCTGCGTGGCAGTCGGCGTCGCTTCGCTGTTTGCCCTGCTCAAACTCGCATTCGGAGGCTGACG
>NZ_RZSA01001123.1:0-1948 GCF_003998075.1 Mesorhizobium sp. M2A.F.Ca.ET.037.01.1.1
ATACCAAGGCGTGGTCAAAGGCGATCGACGCCGCCGACGCCTTCGTGTTCGTGGCGCCGGAGTATAACTACTTCGTGGCGCCCGCGATCGTGAACGCCATCGACTATCTGCTGCATGAGTGGCGCTACAAGCCCGCGGCGATCTTCAGCTATGGCGGCGTATCCGGCGGATTGCGCGCCGCGCAATCGCTGAAGCCGCTGCTCACCTCGGTCGGCGTCATGCCGATCCCGGAGGGGGTGGCGCTACCGGCCTATGCGAGCCTGCTCGATGAGAAGCGCGCCTATCATCCGAGCGAGCAAGTGCAGGGCGGAGCGAAGACAATGCTGGACGAGTTGTTCCGCTGGAGCGGGGCGCTGAAGACGCTGCGCGCGGCCGAATAGGCACGAAAGCTTCCCAGCAAGGCAATTATCAGGCTGCGCTTAGGCGCGGCCTTTTGCGTTTCATCGACCCCTTTCGGCCGAACGCCGGGACCGTATCAGCGCGGGCGTGGAAGCACCTTGCCGCCAAGCCGGCAAAATGCCCGCAAACCTTGGAAAATCCGCCATTTGCGCCTATATCTAGGACATCAAAACGGCGCGATTCGCGGCCATTTTTCGGCGCCGGACCAGCGACATCAATCAGACAGGTTTTCATGAGCGATCAGACCGAAAGCGCCATTGGCGCGCAAGCCGAGTACGGCGCCGATTCCATCAAGGTTTTGAAGGGGTTGGACGCGGTGCGCAAGCGTCCGGGCATGTATATCGGCGACACAGACGACGGCTCGGGCCTGCATCACATGGTCTATGAGGTGGTTGACAACGCCATCGACGAGGCGCTTGCCGGCCACGCCGACCTCGTCTCGGTGACGCTCAACCCCGACGGTTCCGTCACCGTCATCGACAATGGCCGCGGGATTCCGACCGATATCCACCCCTCGGAGGGTGTTTCGGCGGCCGAAGTGATCATGACGCAGCTGCATGCCGGCGGCAAATTCGACCAGAACTCCTATAAAGTGTCCGGCGGCCTGCATGGCGTCGGCGTCTCGGTGGTCAACGCGCTTTCCGCCTGGCTCAAGCTCAAGATCCGCCGCAACGGCGAGATTTTCGAGATGAGCTTCACGCATGGCAATGCCGACGCGCCGCTGAAGGTGACCGGCAGCTACGTGCAGGACAAGCAGCCCGGCACCTATGAAGGCCGCAGCGGCAGCGAGATCACCTTCTTCCCGTCGGCCGAGACCTTCACCATGGTCGAGTTCGACTACAACACGCTGGAGCACCGGCTGCGCGAGCTCGCCTTCCTCAATTCCGGCGTGCGCATCGTGCTGACCGATGCGCGCCATGCCGACCTTGTGCGCCATGAGCTTCATTATGACGGCGGGCTGGAAGAGTTCGTCAAATATCTCGACCGGGTGAAGAAGCCGCTGATCGAGGCGCCGATCGCCATCCGCGCCGAGCGCGACGGCATCACCGTCGAAGTCGCGATGTGGTGGAACGACAGCTACCACGAGAATGTGCTGGCCTTCACCAACAACATCCCGCAGCGCGACGGCGGCACACATCTGGCCGGCTTCCGCGCGGCGCTGACCAGGCAGATCACCGGCTATGGCGAGTCTTCCGGCCAGACCAAGAAGGAAAAGGTCTCGCTGACCGGCGACGACTGCCGCGAAGGCCTGACCGCTGTTCTCTCGGTCAAGGTGCCCGACCCGAAATTCTCCTCGCAGACCAAGGACAAGCTGGTCTCGTCCGAGGTTCGCCCGGTGGTGGAGAGCCTGGTCAACGAGGCGCTGGGTACCTGGCTGGAAGAGCATCCGAGCGAAGGCAGGGTCGTGGTCGAGAAGGTGATCCAGGCGGCCGCTGCGCGCGAAGCCGCGCGCAAGGCGCGCGACATCACGCGCAAGAGCACGCTCGGCGTCACCTCGCTGCCCGGCAAACTCGCCGACTGCCAGGAGCGCGATCCGGCCAAGTCGGAA
>NZ_RZSA01001124.1:0-1946 GCF_003998075.1 Mesorhizobium sp. M2A.F.Ca.ET.037.01.1.1
CATGTGGAAGGATCTGGTCGAGCGTACCGATGCGCTGCGCGAAAACCGTGTCGTGCGCCATCTGATCGACACGCCGGAGATAGCTTTCGAGGGCAATGGCGCATCATTCCGCGACGAGCGCGAACTCGACCGGCACTATGCCCCGTCCGACATGGTTTTGCTGCTGCCGGCCGACTCCTCACAGACCGCCGCAAGTCTTGCCGCCGCTGAGGGTCGCGATTTTGTCATCATCGGTCCTCCCGGCACTGGCAAGAGCCAGACCATTGCCAACATGATTGCCAACTGTCTTTCAGTTGGCAAAACCGTGCTGTTTGTGGCCGAGAAGACGGCGGCGCTCGATGTGGTGTATCGCCGCCTGCGCGAACATGGCCTGGGCGCGCATTGTCTCGAACTCCATTCCAGCAAGGCGGACCGACGCAACTTTCTCACCCAGCTCAGGATCAGCTGGGAAAGCGGCGTGCGCGTGGACGCAGCGGAGTGGATTGCGATCAACGAGCGGCTTCGCGTCCGTCGCGACGAACTGAATGCCTATGTCGAAGCGCTGCATCGGCACCATGTCAATGGTCTGACGCCTTATCTGGCGCTCGGCATCGCTCTCAAGAACAAGCGGCAGCACGCTCCGAGATTGTCCTGGCCATCGCGCGATTCCCATGACGAGGCAAACCGGCTGGCGCTGGAGCATATTGCCGCCGAAACAGGTCTCGCATTTCAGTCGGTGGAGATGCGGTCGGTCTTGCGTCTTATAGATGTCACCGAGTGGACGTCAGGCTGGCAGGACAATTTGCTCGAAGGGGCAAAGACCCTCAAGAATGCGTCCGAGGTTCTAGCGACCGCACTCGACGCCTTCCTGGTGAGCATCGGCCTGCGCGCCAAAGGCGACGCGTCAAAAGCGGAGCTCGAAGCGCTGCGAAAACTAGCAGCGGCACTCCAGGACAGTGCCGGCTATGACGTCAGCATTGTCTTTGATCGAGATTTCGCCCAGTTGCGGGGAGCCCTCGCCACTCTCAATGAGGCAATCGGAGACTATCGCAAGTCTCGCAAGGACCTGTCGGCCCGCTATGACGAGGCTGCCGTTGCGCGCATACGGGTGGAGGACATAGAGCAGCAATGGCAGCAGGCCGCTTCTGCATTCTGGCCAAACAGTCAGTTGGGCAAACGCAAAGTCCAGAAGCTGCTTCAAGGCTATGTCACAGAGGGGGTAGCCGATCCTCAGCACGACTTGCTGCTGTTGCGCCTGATGCAGGACCGCCGGGCCACTGTCGAAGCCAACATCCTATCTGGGAAGCCGATCGGATTTGCCGCACTTGATACCGACACCCACCGTATCGATCAGATACTCTCGATGGCCGAAAGGCTTCGACAGACGCTACGCCTGCCCGGCCTCGGCACGGAGGATTTCAAAGCGCTCCTGCAAGCAACCGCCCCGAGCCTGCGAAGCGGTGCAGCAGATAGCACGATGCGCTATGGGGCAGCCCGCTTCCTTGCGGCTTCTGCAGCATTCGAGGCTGCCAAGACCCAATTTGCGATCCCTGCTGGAAAGACGCCTTCTTGGGCAGAACATGATAACCCGCTGACCGAATTGACGACTGCGATGGGAGACTTGCTCGACGCCCGTCATCTTCTCCGGGACTGGACTTCGTGGTGCGGCATTCGTCGCAGGGCTGTCAGTCACAATCTGGGAGCGTTGGTCGACGATATCGAGGCGGGTCTAGTGCGACCAGCTGAAGCTCAATCCGCGTTCCGCCTGGCCTATGTACGCTGGTGGCTGCCGGCCACGCTGGATGCCGATCCGGTGCTGCGGAATTTCCGTCGCTTCCAGCACGAGCACGCCATCGAAGATTTCCGGGAAATCGACGATCTTGTCCGCGCTCAAGCAAGCCTTCGCGTCATCAGTGCCATCGCTCATGGTTTGCCGGCTGTGCAAGGCGTCCCGCGCAATTCCGAGT
>NZ_RZSA01001125.1:0-1945 GCF_003998075.1 Mesorhizobium sp. M2A.F.Ca.ET.037.01.1.1
ACATCACTGTGTTGAGGAACTAGCCCTTCTTCGGGCGCTTCGGAGCGGCTTTCCTTGGCAGCGCCACTGGCGCTTCGGCTTCCTGCGCCAGCCTGGCCGCGCGCAAGCGCTCGGTCTTGGCCGCCCTTTCCTTGGCTTCCAGGTCCTGAATCTGCCGAGCGACACGAGAGGTCGTGTCGGTCTTGGCTTCCGTGCGGGATGGGACCGGCTTGAACAGGCCGGTATCCGGTAGCGACTTCATTGTCATCTCCTTAATCAAAAAAGGCCGGGCAAAGCCCGACCTTCTCCAACGCGCCTCCGCGGCCTATGCCAGTACATCCGTGGTCAACGACCGCGAGGCGCTGTGATCAGGAGGCTTGCAGATTCTCGGCCGCGCTTTTGCCGCTGCGGGCATCCTTCACGACGTCGAAGCTGACCTTCTGGCCTTCGACGAGGGAACGCAGCCCTGCGCGCTCGACGGCCGAGATGTGAACGAACACGTCCGGCTGACCGCCGCCCTGCTCGATAAAGCCGAAACCCTTGGTAGAATTGAAAAACTTCACCGTTCCAGTAGTCATTGCGATCTCCTTACAAATCGACGCAAAATTGTACCCGCCCGGCAACCGCCAAGCGACGAATTCTTCGAAATTGAGAGGGAAGATCGCAGGGGCGCATTTTGCGCGAAAACAACGTTCTTTCAGCAAGATCGATTTATCCTATATAGCTATTAATTTCCTCAGCGGCAAGGGCCCCGGGCATAATACTTCAAGCCGCGGTCCGTCCAAACCAAAGCAGTTCCCGCCGGAGCGGTCGATCCGACAGAGCGTTGGTCCTGATTCGACGAGCGCGGTTCCTGAATGGGGCAGCAATGGCCAAAAGGGACAACAATCCACCCTCTCGCGACGTGGTGAAGCGACTGGTGCGGGAGACGGGCATCAGCGAGGCATAGGCACGCGATCTCGTCCGCCTTATCGGCCTGCACTGGAGTTCTCTTGTCCGCGAGGCCAAGCTGATCGCTTCCTCACCCCGGGATTAAGCCGGGTTCAGCCCCTGGAATCCAGATGGTCGAGGATGGCAAGGCCGGTTTCGTACTTCTCGGGCGCGACGCCCGCCTGGTGGGCCTGCCAGAGATTGTCGCGCAGATCGGCTATCTTCACCGGCAATGCCAGCCCGTTCGAGGCGGCGCGGTAGAGAAAACCTTCCTCGCTCTCGTCCATGCGCCGCGTCAGCGCATCGACCGCGGCCACCACCGGCAGGCCGAAACCAGCGCCCTGCAGCCTCTCAAAGGTCCAGCCGTCGCCTTTCTCGACAATGTCGTGCAGGTAGGCGACGGTCTTTTCGTCCAACGTCTCGACGGCATCGGCAACGCGCCTCAGATGTTCGATATAGGGCCGACCGGTCTTGTCCTTCTGGCCTCGATGAGCCTGCTCGGCGATCTTTGCTGCCTCGTGAAGCATGATCCTTCCAATCTCGTCACAACAGAGCCCGCCCCGGCGAGGGACGGCCGAGGCGGGCTTGCTCGGGTCTGAACCCGGTCGGTGGCGCGCCTCTCGCGGGGGGAGCGGGGCTGCGCGCCATCCTGCCTTCCAGAACAGCGGCGCCTGGCGAATGTTCCCGCCCGGAGAAAAAGACTGGTATGCAGGAACTTCGCGACCGCGCTGCCGTTAGCCCTGCATGTCCAACAGGAGGTACGGCAAATGGATTGGAACCGCGTCGAAGGCAATTGGAAGCAGGTGAAGGGCAAGGTCAAGGAACAGTGGGGCAAGCTCACCGACGACGATCTCGATCGCATCGCCGGAAAGCGCGACCAGCTCGAAGGCAAGATCCAGGAACGCTACGGCATCGAGAAGGATCGCGTGCGCCGCGACATCGATGACTGGTACGGCCGCCAAGGCTGGTGACAGCCGACTGCCCGAAGCAAAGGGCGCTGCCGCGCGGCAGCGCCCTTTTTGCTGAGCCGTTCAGG
>NZ_RZSA01001126.1:0-1940 GCF_003998075.1 Mesorhizobium sp. M2A.F.Ca.ET.037.01.1.1
GGTCGGCGATCCTTCGCCCCCCTCTCTGTCCTGCCGGACATCTCCCCCTCAAGGGGGGAGATCAGCCGTCACCAGCCTCGGCGCCTTTTCTTCGTCGGCATCAAAAGAGGCATCTGCAACGTCTGCGATTGGCGAAGCCGTCAATGACAGAGCAATCTCCCCCCTTGAGGGGGAGATGTCCGGCAGGACAGAGAGGGGGGCGACGGAACTCGACGTCGACAATTTCGCCGTCATCCCAATCCTCTTCTACCGCTCGATGCTGTTGGCCGCCGATGTCGCGCCGATCGATGCGCTGGTCGACGCACTACGCTCGCAGGGCATCGCGCCCGTGCCGATCTTCGTCTCCAGCCTGAAAGACCCGGCGTCGCTCGCCTTCGTCGAAACCGCCCTCGCCTCGCTGCACCCCGCCGCCATCATTACCGCCACCGCGTTCGCATCCGGCGCGGAGCCCGGCGCCGAGACCCTGTTCGACCGCGCCGGCGTGCCGATCTTCCAGGTCATCGTCGCCACGACGCGCCGCGAGGTCTGGGAAAACAACCAGCGTGGCCTGGCGCCCGCCGATCTTGCCATGCATGTCGTCCTGCCCGAGCTCGACGGCCGCATCCTGGCCGGCGCCATCTCCTTCAAGGGCGAGATCGAGACCGATCCGGCACTGGCCTTTCGCGCCTTTGCCAACCGGCCGGAAATGGACCGCGTGGCGCAGGTCGCCAAGCGGATCGCGGCGTTTATCCGCCTGCAGAGGACCAAGCGGGCCGAGCGCAAGCTGGCGATCCTGATCCCCGACTATCCGAGCGCGCCAGGGCGGACCGGCTATGCGGTCGGGCTTGATGTGCCCTCCAGTGTGCTTGCGATGATGCATGACCTGAAGGAACAGGGCTATGCGGTTGAAGGGATTCCGCAATCGCCGCGGGCGTTGTTGGATGCGCTGGAGGTGGGTGGCCACGGGTTAAGTTCAAAAGACTACCTGCGCTTGTCCGCTGAACTGCCGGAAGGCGCGCGTGATGCAGTCAGGGCTGCCTGGGGCAACGCGGAAGACCAGATAGGGCTGCGCGAGGCCCCCCTCTCTGTCCTGCCGGACATCTCCCCCTCAGGGGGGGAGATTGGCAGCTCCGCCGCCGGCTCTCCCCTTGCTAGGCCGAAAATTGGCGAAAGCCGAGCGCAAGAAATAATCTCCCCCCTTGAGGGGGAGATGTCCGGCAGGACAGAGAAGGGGGCGACGGAACGCCTGCCTTTGAAGGCTGCCGCCCCGCAACACTTCCCCTTCCGCGCCGCGACCTTCGGCAACGTCACCGTCGCACTGGCCCCCGACCGTGGCCGCTCGGCCGACCGCCGCGCTGACTACCACGACCCAACCCTGCCTCCCCGCCACGAGCTGATCGCCTTCGGATTCTGGCTGCGGAAATCGCTCGGCGTGCATGCCATCGTCCATGTCGGCGCGCATGGCACGCTGGAATGGCTGCCGGGCAAGACGGTCGCGCTCTCCGACACCTGCTTCCCCGAAATCGTCACCGGCTCGCTGCCGGTCATCTATCCCTTCATCGTCTCCAATCCCGGCGAAGCGGCGCAGGCCAAGCGCCGCATATCAGCCGTCACGCTGGGCCATCTGCCCCCGCCCATGACCGGCGCCGGCCTCGACGAGGCCCAACAGAGGCTGGAACGGCTGGTCGACGAATATGCCCAGGCCGATGGGCTCGACCGCCGCCGCCGCGACCGACTTGCAAAGCTGATCGTCGAGACGGCGCGGAAGACCGGGCTTGCCTCGGAAGCCGGCGTTGCCAAGACCGACCAGCCCGACGAAGCGCTGCGCCGCATCGATGCCTGGCTCTGCGATCTCAAGGATTTCGCCGTCAAGGACGGGCTGCATGTCTATGGCCGCGCGACGGAAGACGAAGCCGATCCGCTGCGCCGGCAGGGCGCGGCGGATCGGCTTCGTCTTCCGT
>NZ_RZSA01001127.1:0-1939 GCF_003998075.1 Mesorhizobium sp. M2A.F.Ca.ET.037.01.1.1
GTACTCGACCATGCGGTCGTGGAAGCACTCGCATTTGTTGAGCGTGTCTTCGTCCTTGTAGTTCGTCTTGAGGTAGCCATAGGCCATGCCGCAGGCGACCTTGGCTTCCGACGCCCAGACGAAGGCGGGACGCGACGAGTTGATCCATTCCGGGCTGTTGGCGACGGCGACCGATTCGTCCATCAGCTTCACCACATGGTCCTTGAGCTCGACCATGTTGTCGGTCAGCACCAGGTCCGATGTGCCGACGGTGCGGCAATAATTCACCGCCGGCTCGCCGATGATGTCGGCGGCGAAGCCCGTCGACCCGGCCAAAAACAGCGCCGCGGCCGAGGCCAGCAATCGTGCGGAATGTCTCATGTAAGCCCCTCTTCGAATTGCGAATTCACGTTTCGCTAATGTCTAGCATGGAAGCGTGGCTTTGCGCCACGCCCCCGAGCCACCAAAGTTTGCGTCATCCAGACGATCGCATCGTCAGGTCACAGTCTCCGTATGGGTCGGCTGATTGTGATCATAGAGGATGCTGATTACAGAGCCGCTTGCAACTCCCGTCAACGAGGCCACCTCGACCATGCTTCCGCCAGCCGCCGTGCCATTGTTGTCAACCATCACATGAGCCGCGCCGCCCGAGAAGGTAACATCGATCGAGGAACCTGCCTGCGCATCGGTAGTCGGCGCGCCGGCACCTAGTGATTTGAGGAGATCAGACAGGTCAATAACATCCTGGCCGGGTGTGTAGTCCGCGATTACATCGGCCACGTGGACCGAAAGCTTGGATGGATCGATCACAAACGTATCGTTGCCCGAGCCGCCGGTGAGGTGATTGAAGCCCAGCCCACCGATCAGGATGTCGTTGCCAGCGGCACCGTCCAGGAAGTCGTTGCCTGCGCCGCCGACCAGCGTGTCATTGCCGCCGGTGCCAAGGAGATTGTCGTCTCCGGAAGTGCCCGCGATGGACTCGACCGTCAGCTGACTGCCTGCTGTGCCATCGATGTGGACATTGAAGGTCTGCGTCGAGACATCGCCGTCGCCATCCGTGATCGATACGTTGATGCCGTTGAAGTCCAGATCTGACGGCGGCGCTTCTGACTGCGAGCCGACCTCGACGCCGTTTAGACGGAATCCGCCGCTATTTGAGGCATCGCTGAGGACTTTGACCGCGTAAATGTCGTCGCCGACTACATAATTGGCGGTACCCGCGACAGCCGACCAGTTAAGCTGGCTGATCTGAATTACCTGGCCGGACGTCACGTTGAGCGTCACCTGGTCATAATGCGTGGCATCGGTGTAAACCAGGACGGTGATCTTGGCCGTCGACATGCCGCCCGTGTAGCCCTCGGTCGTGAACTTGAAATCGTCGACGCTATGGGGGGTCGTATTGTTACTATCGTTGACGAATGCGAATTTTATGGATTCACCGGGGTCATTTGTCTGGCCAGAACTCCCCTTGACCGCCCAGCCTTGGTTACTGGTGTTCACCAAATCGCCAGATTGGCCGGTGGGGGCAACGCCGTCATCGCCGGTCACAAGAATATTGAAGTCGGTGGCAGCGCCCAAGTCCACGATCAGTGAACCTGTCGGTCCCCCGGCTGTCGCTGAAGTCGCCGCGATTGGAGTAAAGACGACATCACCTGCCCGGTGCAGAACCTGCAGCGAGTCGGTGCCGTCGGCATTCAGCGTCAGGACGGCAGCGACATCGGAGCCGTCCATCAGGTTCAGCACGATCTGGGACGATGAACTCGAAGCAACTTGCACGTTCTGCCCCGTGGCAGAAATGCTGCCAAACCCGTCCGCTCCATACTGCCATTCGGCGAACTGACCGGTATAGGTTGTAGTCGCTGCCGGATTGAGTACCGACAAACTGACGATGCCGTCGTGATTACCGTCATTGACGAGGGTGTAAGCTGGCACGTCGTCGACGATGTCGACCAGGATGGTG
>NZ_RZSA01001128.1:0-1939 GCF_003998075.1 Mesorhizobium sp. M2A.F.Ca.ET.037.01.1.1
CCGTAAAGCGGCGTCAAATCGGCGACGATGCGGTCGATGGCGTGGATGGCAAGATGTATGGCAAGCGTGGCGCCGGTGCGGCCGAAGCCCGCCAGCGTCTCGCCCGGCGGCATCTTCGAGGCGCGGCCGGAAACGCGCGTCAGCACCAAGCTTTGCGCGAGCTCGGGAATGGTCAATTCGCGACGAAGTGCTGCCGCTGCTGCCGCGAAGGAAGGCACGCCTGGGGTCAGCGTGTAGGGGATGCCGTGCTTTTCCAGCCGCCTGATCTGTTCGGCCACCGCGCTCCACACGGAAAGGTCGCCGGAATGCAGGCGCGCGACATCCTGGCCGGCCTTGTGCGCGGCGACATATTCGGCCTCGATCTCGTCGAGCGACATCGGCGCGGTATCGACCAGTCTCGTGCCGGGCGCGCAATGCGCGAGCAGTTCCGGCGCGACGATCGAGCCGGCGTGGAGGCAGACCGGGCAGCTGGCCAGCAGCCGAGCGCCGCGCAGGGTGATGAGATCGGCCGCGCCCGGACCGGCGCCGATGAAATGGACCGTCATGGCGCGTCTCCGCTGATGGCGATGGCGCAGGTGACCGGGCCAAGCACGGTGCGAGGCCCGAGCAATCTTGCGCCGGCCCCGGCAACGGCGAGGGCGGACGCCTCCGAAACCGACGGCGTGCCGGCGCGGCTCTGCGAGAGATCGCAACGGCTGCGGGCGCCGGGCGAGGCCAGTCGCAGGACCCGGTCATCGGCAATGACCACCGGCAGGTTGAGCGCGCGGCCTGCGGCGGAAATCGCCGCCTCATCCTTTTTGAGCGGGGCGGTCGCCAGGGCCGAAAGCGCCGATGTCGCGAGGCCATGCGCTTCAAGCGCCGTCTCGATCGCCGCCAATACTTCTTCGACGCTCACGCCTTTGCGGCTGCCTATGCCCGCGACCATCATGGTTTTATCCAGCTCCACTGCGTGACCGGCATGGCCGGACGCCAGGCCTGCATCGAGCCGACCGGCGCCGCGCGCGACAGCGCGATGCGGGTTAGGTCGCCGCCGCGCCTGTTGTGCTGGTCGAGCAGCAGCGCCTCCATCTCCAGTGTCACGGCATTGGCGACAAGCCGGCCGCCGGAACGGAGCGCCTTGATCGCCTTCTCCAGCACGCCGGCATCGCTGCCGCCGCCACCGATGAAGATCGCATCCGGCGTTTCGAGCTTGGCGAACGCCTTGGGCGCTGAGCCTTCGACCACGACAAGGCCGGGCACGCCGCAATGCGTGGCGTTGCGGGCGATGCGCGCGGCGCGTTCGCCGTCGGCCTCGATAGCGATGGCGCGCAGCGAAGGATGGGCCAGCATCCATTCGATGCCGATCGAGCCGGAGCCGGCGCCGATGTCCCACAGCAGCTCGCCGCGCTTGGGCGCCAGCGCCGACAGCGTGATGGCGCGGATCTCACGCTTGGTGATCTGGCCGTCATGCTCGAACAGGTGGTCGGCGAGGCCGACGGTCAAGGGCAGGATGCGCGCATCCGGCGTCGATTCAATTTCAAGCGCCAGCACGTTGAGCGGGTTGATGTTTTTGAGATCGAAGGCATCGGCGCGGGAGGCGCGTCGCGTTTCGTCGGGACCACCGAGCGCTTCGAGGACCGTCAGCCGCGACGGGCCGAAGCCGAATTCGTCGAGCAGTCCGGCGATGGCCACGGGAGCGTCTGCGTCCGATGTCAGGGCAAGGATGCGCGCGCCGGGTTGGAGCAGGGGGCGGATCAGGTCGATCGAATGGCCGTGCAGCGAGATGGTCTCGATGTCCTGCAAGGCCCAGCCGAGACGGGAGGCGGCCAGCGATAGAGACGACGGCGCCGGCAGAACGAGCATCTCATCCGGCTCCACCTTGCGCGCCAGGGTGACGCCGACGCCGTGAAAGAATGGGTCGCCGGACGCGAGCACGCAGACGTCCTTGCCCGCGAGCGCC
>NZ_RZSA01001129.1:0-1937 GCF_003998075.1 Mesorhizobium sp. M2A.F.Ca.ET.037.01.1.1
GAAGAAGACGACGATGAACTCGTCGAAGGAAATCAGGAAAGAAAGCATGAAGGCCGACAGCACGGCGGGCGCGCTCAGCGGCAGCATGACACGCCGGAACGTCGTCCAGTCGGAAGCGCCGAGATCGAGCGCGGCTTCGCGGATCGTCTTCGGGATGGCGGCGAAGCGGCTGCGCATCACCACCACCGTTGTCGGCAGCGCGACGAGGATGTGGCCCAGCACGATCGAGACGCGCGAGGGGCCGAGGCCGATGAGGTTGACCAGAATCAAGAGCGAAATGCCGACGATGACGCCAGGGATCAGGATTGGCAGCCGGGCGATGGCGCTGATCGTGGCGGCGAGTGGGGAGCGGCCGTAGAGGTCCATATAGGAGACGGTGATGCCGCAGAGCGTCGCCCCGCAGGCGGCGATGACGCCGATGACCAGGCTGTTGCCCAAGGCGCCGGACAGCGCCGGATTGCCGTAGAGCGTCTCATACCATTCAAGCGTGAAACCCTGCAGCGGAAACGCCGCCTGGATGGAGTTGTTGAAGGAAAACAGCGGGATCAAAAGCACGGGCAAATAGAGGAAGACGAGATAGCCGAGCACATAGAGGCCGAGCCAGCCGCCGCCTGCGTTGATGTCGGCCCGCCCGCTCATGTGCGGCTGCCGAACCTGCGGTCGGCGCCGCGCGCGACGAGCACCACGCACAGGATCACCAGCATGACGCAGACAGAGAGCGCGGCGCCGAACGGCCAGTCATTGGCCTTGCCGAACTGCGACTGGATCAGCGTGCCGATCATGGTGCTGGCTGGACCGCCGACCATGGCCGGCGTGACATAGTCGCCGACCGTCGGCACGAAGACGACGAGCGCGGCGGCCAGCACGCCCGGCATGGAATTGGGCAGCACGACGCGGCGGAAGCTGGTGAAGGGCCGCGCGCCGAGATCGGAGGCGGCTTCGAGCAGCGATTTCGGGATCGTGTCGAGCGCCACATAGATCGGCAGGATGGCGAAGGGGGCGTAGGCATGGGCGAGCGTGACCACCACCGCGGCCGGCGTGTTGAGGAAAGCCAGCGTCGGCTCCTTCCAGAGGCCGGTCTCGATGAAGGCGGAATTCAGCACGCCGTTATAGGCGAGCACGATCTTCCAGGCGAAGACGCGCAAGAGGTAGCTGGTCCAGAACGGCAGGGTGACGAGGAAAAGCAAAAGGTTGCGGCGGCGGCCGGCATGGAAGGCGAGGTAATAGGCGACCGGATAGGCGGTAACGACCGTCGCAAGCGTGACCAGGCCGGCAATGACCAGCGAGCGCAGCGTCACCGTCCAGTAGAGCGGATCGGTGGCGACGGTGAGGAAATTCTCCGCCGTTAGGCCGACCCCAAGCAGCGAGCCGTCATTGCCCCTGAAGGCGAGGAAGACCACAAGGCCGAGCGCAAAGAGGATCAGGAAGAATGTGACCAGCCCGCCCGGCAGCAGCATGGCGAAGCGGAAGACCGGCGAGATGCGGTTTTCCGGCAAGGGCCGTGCTGCAACGACGGTCGACGACATTGAACTGCCCATCGGAATTCTGAAATCGCCTAATGATTTTTCATATTCATGAAACTGTCAAGCTGAATCGCTTGTGCGCTGCACACGTTCGGCGTCAGCGCTCAAAGGCATCGAGCATGCGATACCAGGCAATTGCCGCGGCAACGCCGATCTGCCGAAAGGCGTGGAACGGGATCGGCCGGATCGGCGACAGCGGGAAGGGCAATTGCCTGGCATCGCCGCTGGCGAGGTAGTTCGCCATGCGCTTGCCGAGCGCGCTCATCAGGCCGACGCCCCTGCCCTGGCAGCCGACGACGGCAAGCAGGCCCTTTTCCGGTTCATGCAGATGCGGCAGGTGATCCGGCGTCAGCGCCACTCGGCCGAACCAGCGCTTCTCGATGGCGATGCCGGCAAGCGCCGGATAGAGGCGGG
>NZ_RZSA01000112.1:0-10411 GCF_003998075.1 Mesorhizobium sp. M2A.F.Ca.ET.037.01.1.1
GCGGGAATGGTTGTCCTTCTTGTGGTCCTTGAAATGCTCTGTCAGGTTCTTGATGCGCTCGGAAAGAATGGCAACCTGGACTTCCGGAGATCCGGTATCGCCTTTCGCAGTCGCGAATTCGGTCATCAGTTCTTTCTTGCGCTCGGCAGTAATCGACATCGTGTTTTTCCTTATCTGTTGGAGGAAACGGGACGCCCACAGCCGGGATGTCGTCCAGCAGGGGCCAGTGCAAGCGACGCGTCAGGGCGCGAAGCTGCGGCGCATATAGTGCAATTCCGGAAAAAACACCAGCCCAATTGTCAAGCCGGCTTGTCGCAGGTTCCGGCGGCGAAAACGGGGGAATTCAAAGGCCAATGCATGTCGCCCAGAAGTGTGCGGCGGTTCTGGGACAACGACATGCATCAAAAACAAAGACCTAAAGCGCGTCGCCTGAATCCGTTTCATCGCGACGCGCTTTAGAGCCACTTCTTCCATTTGAAGAACGCGATCAAACCGACCGCGACGACCGCCATGAACAGTAGCGAGACCGGATAACCGTAATAGGCCTTCAGCTCGGGCATGTTCCAGGGCGAGCTTTCCGGATCGAAATTCATGCCCCAGACGCCGACCAGGAAGGTCAGCGGCATGAAGATCACCGAGACGATCGTCAGATAGGAAATGACGTCGTTGGTGCGGGCCTGGGACAGCGAGAGATGCATCTCGATCAGGCCGGTGAGCATGTCGCGCTGGTTCTCGACCAGCTCGATCAGCCGCAGCGAATGGTCGAGCGTGCACGTCGTTGCGGATCAGCGTCGCCAGCGCATCGCGCATCGGCCATAGCACGCCCTTGAGCACGTTGGCGTCGCGCCTGAGTTCATGCAACTGCCGCATCTGATGCTTGTGCGGCTTGTTCAGCATCTCGTCCTCGATGCCGTCGACCAATTCGCTCGCCGCCTCGATCGGCGGGAAATAGCTGTCGACGATGGCATCGATCAGCGCATAGGCAAGATAATCGGCGCCGCGCGAGCGCAGCCGGTTCGGCATCGCGGCCGCGATGCGCTTGCGCACCGGATCGAACGGATCGCCCTCGCGTTCCTGGAAAGTGACGACGAAATTCCGGCCGAAGAACAGCGATATCTGCTCGTAGCGATGCGAGGTGACATCGTCGATCATGCGCATGACGACGAAGGCATGGTCCTCGAAGAAATCCACCTTGGGCCGCTGTCCAGTGTTGACGACGTCCTCGAGCGCCAGCGGGTGGAGGTTGAAGATACGGCCGATCTCCTCGATCAGCGGAATGTTGGCAAGCCCCGTGCAGTCCAGCCAGACGACAGGCCATTTCTGGCAATGGGTGTTGAGGTCGTCGATCGAGGCATTGTCGATGGTTTCGTATTTCTGCGGCGAGATCAATGTTAGCCGAAGCTCGCTGCGCCGCGCCGCCGGATCGGCGATCAGCGTGCCGGGCGACGCCCCGACCGGCGGCCGGCGGATTCTCAGCGTCGCCCTCTTGTTGCCTGTATCAGCCCTGGCCATGAGATCCCTGAAGCGTCGGCACCCAGTGGAGCTTAGACGACCGGATTCACCCGGCAAAGACCCGCTTGGGCTTGAACATGCCCTGCTCGATGGCGCCGATGGCGACGAGCCTGCCGCGCGCGGTGGCGCAGGCCTCCTCCGCCTCGACAGGCGCATCGCGGCCGCGAATGATGACGGGATTGCCGAGGCGGATCTTCGTCGCCGCGTCGTCGCTGACCGCGACCTGCGGCAGGCAATCGAGCGCCGCCGCCGTTTCGACCAGCAGCGCGTCGATGGCGCTGAAATCGACCGGCGCCTCGGATTCGTCCTGAACAGCTTCGGCTTTGCCGCCGAAACGGGCCGCTTCCAGTTCGGCAACCGTGACGAAATCGTCAGGCGTGAACGGCTCGACCTCGACGCGGCGCAATTCAGCGATATGGCCGAAGCAGCCGAGATCGCGGCCCATGTCGCGCGCCAGCGAGCGCACATAGGTGCCCTTGCCGCATTCGACCTCGAAGACGGTCTTGTCGGCACTATGCTCGATAATATCCAAACGGCCGATTTCAATTTCCCGCGCGGGTATCTCGACCGTCTCGCCGTCGCGGGCGAGATCATAGGCGCGCTCGCCGGCGATCTTGATGGCCGAGAATTGCGGCGGCGTCTGCATGATGACGCCGGTGTATTTCGGCAGCAGCGCCCGCAGCTCGGCCTCGGCCGGGCGCCGATCGGAGCTGTTGGTCACCGGGCCTTCGAGGTCGTCGGTCGAGCGCTCCTCGCCCCAGGCGACGGTGAAGCGGTAGACCTTGGCGCCATCCTGCACGTAGGGAACGGTCTTGGTCGCTTCGCCAAGCGCGATCGGCAGCATGCCGGAGGCCAGCGGATCGAGCGTGCCGGCATGGCCGGCCTTCTCGGCCTGAAACAGCCATTTGACCTTGGAGACCGCTTCGGTCGAGCCCATGCCGACCGGCTTGTCCAGCACCACCCAGCCGGAGACCGGCCGACCCTTCTTCTTGCCGCGGCGCGCCACTATTCCTCGTCCTTGTCGTTGTTCTTGCCGTCGCCGAGATCGCGCGCCACTTCGGGCGATTTCAGCAGTTCATTGATCTTCGCGAAATTGTCGAAGGAGGTGTCGAGCCGGAAGCGGAACTCCGGCATATACTTCATCTGCCTCAACGCGCCGGAAACACGGCCGCGGATGAACTTCGCGTGCCTGTTGAGCGCCTCGACCACGGCATTGTCGTCAGCCGCGCCAAGCGGCGAGACGAAGGCGGTGGCGATCTTGAGATCGGGCGACATGCGCACCTCGGAGACCGAGACGACGCTGTTCTCGATCACCGGATCGATGATCTCGCCGCGCTGCAGCGTTTCGGAAAGGGCATGACGCACCTGCTCGCCGACGCGCAGCATGCGCTGGGAGGGGCCTGACGTTGTCGAACGTGACATTTCTTCGGTCCTGAAATCGTGAAGCGCGGGATGGGACCACGCCACATGTCTCAAATGCATGAGCGGTCTGGGCGGCAGCCTTGCGGCCGCCGCCCGTTTCATTTCGGCAAGTATACCCGAATTAGAGCGTCCTGCTCACCATCTCGACGCGGAAGCATTCGATGACGTCGCCGACGCGCATGTCCTCGTAGTTCTGGAAGGCCATGCCGCATTCCTGGCCGCCCGGCACTTCCGAAACCTCGTCCTTGAAGCGCTTGAGCGTCTTCAACGTGCCTTCGTGGACGACGACGTTGTCGCGGACCAGGCGCACACCCGCGCCACGCTCGACCTTGCCTTCGGTGACGCGGCAGCCGGCGATCTTGCCGACCTTGGAGATGTCGAAGATCTCGAGTATCTCGGCATTGCCGATGAAGGTCTCGCGCCGCTCCGGCGAAAGCATGCCGGAAAGGGCCGCCTTCACGTCGTCGACGAGGTTGTAGATGATCGAGTAGTAGCGGATCTCGATGCCCGCGGCCGCTGCCGCGGTGCGGGCCTGCGCGTTGGCGCGGACGTTGAAGCCGATGATCGCGGCACCCGATGTCTCGGCCAGCGAGACGTCGCTTTCGGTGATGCCGCCGGCGCCCGAATGGACGATCCGCACCCTGACCTCGTCGTTGCCGAGCTTTTCGAGAGCGGCGTTGATCGCCTCGATGGAGCCCTGCACGTCGCCCTTGATGACCAGCGGGAATTCCTTCAGCCCGCTCGTCTGCAACTGGGACATCATCTGTTCGAGCGAGCCGCGCTGGCCGGCATGCTTGGCCACAGCCTTGTCGCGCGCCAGGCGCTGACGGTATTCGGTGATCTCGCGGGCGCGAGCCTCGTTGTTGACGACGGCGAAACGGTCGCCGGCCTGCGGCGTGCCCTGAAGGCCAAGCACCTCTACCGGCATCGCCGGCGGCGCTTCCGGCACGTGCTCGCCGCGGTCGTCGACAAGCGCGCGCACACGGCCCCACTCGTTGCCGGCGACAATGATGTCGCCAGGCATCAGCGTGCCGGTCTGCACCAGAACGGTGGCGACCGGACCGCGGCCCTTGTCGAGCTTGGCTTCGATCACCGCGCCTTCGGCGGTGCGGTCAGGATTGGCCTTGAGGTCGAGAACTTCGGCCTGCAGCAGGATCGCTTCGAGCAGCTTGTCGAGATTGGTGCCCTTGGTCGCCGAAACCTCGACGTCCAGCACCTCGCCGCCCATCGATTCCACGAACACCTCGTGGCGCAGCAGCTCGGTCCGCACCTTCTGCGGATCGGCGTCGCGCTTGTCGATCTTGTTGATCGCCACAATGATCGGCACGCCGGCCGCCTTGGCGTGGTTGATCGATTCGATCGTCTGCGGCATCACGCTGTCGTCTGCCGCCACCACCAGCACGGCGATGTCGGTGACCTGGGCGCCGCGGGCGCGCATGGCCGTGAAGGCGGCGTGGCCGGGCGTGTCGATGAAGGTGATCTTCTGACCGTTCTTCTCGATCTGGTAGGCGCCGATATGCTGGGTGATGCCGCCGGCCTCGCCGGAGACGACATTGGCGTTGCGGATGGCGTCGAGCAGCGAGGTCTTGCCGTGGTCGACATGGCCCATGATGGTCACGACCGGCGGACGCGACACCAGGTCCTCGGGACGGTCGGCGATGTTGAACAGGCCCTCCTCGATGTCGGACTCCGCAACGCGGCGGACCGTATGGCCAAATTCGGAAGCGACCAGCTCGGCCGTGTCGGCGTCGATGACGTCGCCCGGCTTCAGGATCTGGCCCTGCTTCATGAAGTACTTGACCACATCCACGGCGCGCTCGGACATGCGCTGCGCCAGTTCCTGGATGGTGATGGTTTCGGGTAGGATCACTTCGCGCATGACTTTCTCGCGCGGCTCATTGTGCATCGCGCGTTTGAATTTTTCCTGGCGGCGACGCATCGACGACAGTGAGCGGCCGCGCGCATCTTCGTCCGACAGCGCGGTGTTCAGCGTCAGCTTGCCGCGGCGGCGATCTTCCTCGCCCTTGGTCGGCTTGGCCGGGCGGGCCACTTCCGGGGTCGCAAGGCGCCGGGCAGGCGCGCTGGCGCCTGCGCCACCGCCGGCACCAGTGCGCCGCGGCTTGGCCTCTTCCTCGTCATCGGCCGTAGCGACATCGGCTGCCTGCGGCGCACGACGGCGAGCCTCTTCCTCGGCACGACGCCGCGACTCGGCCTCGGCCTGCAGGCGCGCTTCTTCCTCGGCCTGACGGCGCGCGGATTCGTCGCGCTCGCGCTTGCGGCGCTCCTCTTCCTCGGCGCGGCGCTTGGCATCCTCCTGAGCGCGCTGGCGATCCTCGGCCTCACGGGCCTTGGAGCCTTCCAACGCCCTGCGGCGCGCTTCCATCTCGCCGCGTGACAGCTCGTTCAGGACCATGCCCGAACGTTCCGGCGGCGGAGGCGGCGCCTTCGGCGCTTCCTGCACGACAGGCGCGGCGGCGACAGGGGTGGCCGCGGCGGGCTTCGGCGTGAACACGGACGGCGCGACCGGCTCCGGCTTGTCGCCAGGCAGCGAGAACTTGCGCTTCTTGGTCTCGACGACGACCGACTTGGTGCGGCCATGCGAGAAATTCTGGCGCACGGTGCCCTGCTCGAGGCCGGGGCGCTTCAGCGTCAAGGTCTTCTTCGGCGTAACGCTCAACGTCTTGTCGTCGCCCGATTTCGTATCGTTCATTCCATATCCTCTGCGGCATCATCTTCGTCGGCAACGGCCGCAAGCATTGCCAGATCGTTCGGGGTACCGCCCCGATATCGGTCGAGCGCAACAACGCGCTTCTCAACCGCCAGTCCCGCGTCCTGCGCGAGGACGGCAGCATGTATCACATTTGTGCCCCCCAATGCCAAGCTCAACTCGGCCTCGGAGAAAAGTTTGTAGGCAAGGATGGCGGGACCGCCGAGATGGACGGTCGCCCGCCGCGCCTGACTGATCTTGCGGACACCGTCGTCCGACGCCTCCGCCGCATGCAGAACGAGCAGCGCCTGCCCGTCGCGCACAGCACCCTCGACCTTGGCGGCGCCAAGAACGACGGCGCCCGCCTTGCGGGCAAGGCCAAGCATACCCAGAGCGGATCTGGAGAGCAGCCCGTCGACCATGCCGCCGAGATCGGACGGAACGGTCACCTGCGCCTTGAATGCGCGGGCAAACAGGTTCTTCGCCGCTGCCTTCTCGATATGTAGGCGATCGGCGGTGACCCAGCAACCACGGCCGGGCAGATTTCTCTTGATGTCCGGAACGACGGCCGAATCCGGGCCGACGACGAAGCGGATCAGTTCATCCGCTTCGGCCTGCCTGCGCGTAACGATGCAAGTGCGATCGTTCATCTCGTCCACGGGCTTTGCGATTGGTGGTCACCTCACGCACCGACGGTTTCGCCGGTTGCTGCCTCTTCGGCGGCGAGTTCTTCCTCGGTGATCCAGCCGGCCTGCTTGCGGGCTGCAAGCACCATCTGCTCGGCTTCGGCGCGCGAGACGCCGTGAGAGGCCAAAACGCCCGGATAGACCTTGGTCTCGCCGTCCTTGCGCTCTTTCCAGCCGATCAGGTCGTCGGCGGCATAGCCGGCGAAGTCCTCGATCGTCTTCACGCCGTCCTCGCCGAGCGTCACCATCATGGCGGTGGTGACGCCGGGGATCTCGCGCAGCTCGTCCTTGACGCCCAGCGCCTTGCGCTTTTCGTCATGCTCGGCCTCGATCTTCTCCAGATATTCGCGGGCGCGGGTCTGGATTTCCGAAGCGGTGTCCTCGTCGAAGCCGTCGATGGAGGAGATTTCGCCCGAGTCGACATAGGCGACTTCCTCGACGCTGGTGAAGCCTTCGGAGGCAAGCACCTGGCCGACCATCTCGTCGACATCGAGGGCTTCCATGAACAGTGCCGAACGCTCGACGAATTCCTTCTGGCGGCGCTCGCTCTCTTCCTGCTCGGTCAGGATGTCGATATCCCAGCCGGTGAGCTGCGAGGCCAGGCGGACGTTCTGGCCGCGGCGGCCGATGGCCAGCGAGAGCTGGTCGTCCGGCACCACCACCTCGATGCGCTCGGCATCCTCGTCGAGCACCACCTTGGCGACCTCGGCCGGCTGCAGCGCGTTGACGATGAAGGAAGCGGCCGAAGGCGACCACGGAATGATGTCGATCTTCTCTCCCTGCAATTCGCCGACCACCGCCTGGACGCGGCTGCCGCGCATACCGACGCAGGCGCCGACCGGATCGATCGAGGAATCGCGCGAGATGACGGCGATCTTGGCGCGCGAGCCGGGGTCGCGAGCGACCGACTTGATCTCGATGATGCCGTCATAGATTTCCGGCACTTCCATGGTGAAGAGCTTGGCCATGAATTGCGGATGGGTGCGCGACAGGAAGATCTGCGGGCCGCGCTGCTCGCGGCGCACGTCGTAGACATAGGCGCGGACGCGGTCGCCATACTTATAGTTCTCGCGCGGGATCAGCTCGTCGCGGCGGATGATCGCCTCGCCGCGGCCGAGATCGACGATGACGTTGCCATATTCGACGCGCTTGACGGTGCCGTTGACGATCTCGCCGATGCGATCCTTGTATTCGTCATACTGGCGATCGCGTTCGGCCTCGCGCACCTTCTGCACGATGACCTGCTTGGCCGATTGGGCGGCGATACGGCCGAAATCCATCGGCGGCAGCTGCTCGGCGATGAAGTCGCCGAGTTGGGCGTCGGGGTTGCGCTCGCGCGCCGTGGAAAGCGCGATCTGCGTGGCGTAGTCCTCAACCTTATCGACCACTTCCATCAGCCGCTGCAGCTTCATCTCACCGGTGTTCGGGTTGATGTCGGCGCGGATGTTGGTCTCCTGGCCGTAGCGCGAGCGCGCCGCCTTCTGGATCGCATCGGCCATGGCGGCGATGACGATCGACTTGTCGATCGACTTTTCACGCGCGACCGCGTCGGCGATCTGCAGCAGTTCAAGCCTATTGGCGCTTACAACCATTGTCTTTCTCCCGATTTCGCCTCGGACACGCGGCCCGGCGGCGCTATCAACTTTCCTGTTCGGTTTCGTTTTCCTCGGCGGCGTCTTCCGCTTCGCCGCGGCGTTTCCTTGCTTCCTTGCGCGCCCGGTTGTCCTTCGACAGGGCATCGCGGATGAGATCGTCGGTCAACACCAGCCGGGCCTCGGCGATCGCGTCATAAGGCACGCGCACCGTCGGCTCCTCGCCATAGGCCGCCTTGTCGCGCTCGATAAGGATGCCATCGGCGTCGGCCTCGGCGATCTTGCCCTTGAAGCGCTTGCGGTCACCGACGAGGACGGACGTCTCCAGCTTGACCAGGTGACCGGTCCAGGTGGTGAAATCCGACTTGCGCACCAGCGGCCGGTCGATACCCGGCGAGGACACTTCAAGATGATACGCCTTTTCGATCGGATCCTCGACATCGAGGGCCGGCGACACCGCGCGGCTGACCTCTTCGCAATCCTCGACGGTCATGGTGCCGTCCTCGCGCTCGGCCATGATCTGCAGCGTCAGCCCATTCTGACCGGTCAACTGCACCCGCACGAGACGGAAGCCGATGGCCTTGAGCACCGGCTGCATGATCAGCGCAATGCGCGCATCGATGCCGCTTTCGCGGATGATACGGTCGTCGGCCTCGCTTGCCGCTGCAGTCATTGAATCCCTGTCGCTTTTGGCTTCCGGCCGGCAGGTAATAAAAAAGAGCGGGACCGGGTGGACCCACTCTTCGTCATACCGACCAAGAATTTGAGGCTGATATAGACGATTGGCGCCGGTGTTTCAAGCCTGCAGGCAAAAGGCTAGCGGCATCTACAGCTGGCGTGGCCATCGCTGGGCTGCATGCATCACCGTGAGTATCTCGATCTCGTCGCCGACAACACGGTAGGGAATTATGTACGGGATATCAGCCAAGACCAGCTCTCGTGTCCCTTTCACCCGCCCGACGCGGCCCATCGCCGGATGTTCGGCAAGATTGTCCACGACAGAAACAATGCGGGCAACGACCCGTGCCGCGGCTGTTGGATTGTCCTTTTCGATGAAACCGCCAATCTGGTCGAGACGGCGCACGGCGCGCTCTGTCCAGCGGATCCGCTTCATCGCCCGGAGGCCGGCTTGACGTATTTCGCTATGACGCCGGCCAGATCCTTCTCACTTGCAAATTCCCCTCGATCAGCTTCCTCGAGGCCGGCCTCGATCTCGGCAAGTTGCCATTCTTCCCTGGCGACATAGTCTTCGATCGCTTGGGCCGCCACGTAGGAGCGTGAGCGATCCACCTTTTCGGCCAATTGGTCGAGCTTGGCCACGGTCTCATCGGGAAGCCGTACGGTGAAGGCGCTCATCATCCCGTCTCCATTGTGGTTCACAATGAATGTGGTGGAACCAGGGTGGTTCGTCAATGGAGGCTCCCCAGCGGAAAATCTGGACACGCCGTGGAACTGCGGTAAGCGGTTTGGGAACTAACAAAGCCACTGGTCAGCGCTTCGTGGTATACCAGCTTCCCAGGGAGCGGGCCGCTTCGCCAGTTCCACCATATCAGGAAACGGAGCAGCCGCAGCCGACAGGACTTCCATGAACGCAGCGAACCCTTCCGGGCTCATGCGGACAAGGCGGTTGTCCATCAGCACATCCTCGGCCGCGCGCACGGCGGCATCGCGCACGAAATCCGCGCGGGAGCGGCCGCGGAGACCGGCGGCGCGATCGATCATCGCCGCATCCGCTTCCGGCAGGCGCATCAAAATCCGGTATTCCTTGCGTTCGATCGGGGCGGCCATAGCTGTCTCCTTATCGGCAATGCAGCAGCCTGTAGCGCTAAATGCAATACAGAGACTCGGGCTACCTATTTCCGGATAAAGGTCAGATAAGCCTGCCGCCGTCCTTCGCGGATGGCCTTGGCCTCGTAACGCGTGCCGGGCCAACCCTCATAAGGTCTATGCCAATCCGCAGCCTCTCCAGCCTGCCATGCGAAGCCGCCGTGAGCGCGGCAGGCAAGCAGAGTCCAGTTCACATAGCTGTCGATATCGGAGGCGAAGCGGAACCTGCCGCCCGGCTTCAGGACGCGGGCAAAGCGGCCGAGATTGGCGGCACCGACGAAGCGGCGCTTCCAGTGCTTCTTCTTCGGCCACGGATCGGGATAGAGCAGGTCGATGCCGTCGAGCGAGCCCGACGGCAGCCAATCGAGCAGGCGCGTGGCGTCGTCGTCATAGACCCTGAGATTGCCAAGCGGGTTCTTGGCAAGCGCCGTCATCATCTTGGCCATGCCGTTGACGAAGGGCTCGACGCCAATGAAGCCGGTCCCCTGCGCTTCCTTGGCGCGGTGCAGAAGATGCTCGCCGCCGCCAAAGCCGATCTCCAGCTGAAGTGCCGAAACCTCCGCCTTGAACAAGGTGCTGAGGTCAGCCGGCGCTTGCGCCGTCAGGTCGAGCCGGTATTCGCGCAGGCCGCTTTCGAGGGCGATCGCCTGCTGCGGGCGTATGGT
>NZ_RZSA01001130.1:0-1937 GCF_003998075.1 Mesorhizobium sp. M2A.F.Ca.ET.037.01.1.1
CATCTCGGGCGCGGTCGCTGGCCTAGTGGCGGTGACGCCGGCCTCCGGCTTCGTCAACCCGACCGGCGCCTTCATCGTCGGCATCCTCGCCGGCGTCATCTGCTACATCTCGGCGGTCAAGCTCAAGCATGCGTTCGGCTATGACGACTCGCTCGATGCCTTCGGCGTGCACGGCGTTGGCGGCATCGTCGGCGCGCTGCTCACCGGCGCGCTCGCCGATCCGACGATCAACGCGCTCGGCAAGGACGCCTCTGTAGGCAAGCAACTCTACGGCATTGTCTTCACCATCCTGTGGACGGCGATCGCCACCTTCGTGATCCTCTACATCGTCAAGGCGCTGGTCGGCCTGCGTCCGTCGACCCAGGAAGAGGTCGAGGGTCTCGACGTCACCCAGCACGGCGAAGTGGTGCCGTAAGGCTGCCTTTGCCCTTTGCATGGGCGCAATTCCGGAGGGTTTCATGCCTTCCTGGAATTGCCCCGAGGGCCGGCGGATCCTCCTCCCGCCGGCCCGGAATTCCTCCCAAGATCCCGTCGTGATGTCTCGAAAGGGCTCACGCCTTGAGGCCCGGAACACCCTTCCGGGCCTCCTTTTTTGTCCAGAGCCCGAAGCCGACTGCAAGACGGCCTGGGCGGCGACGCCCAAGGACAAGCAAGACAAGATGATAAAGGAGTGCCAGGACGCGGCGATGAGCAAGCCTCACGCCGAATTCTGCGCCAATCTGATGGCGTATGGCGGCGCCAACAAGTGATGCCCGAGGTCGGGTCCGAAAAGGCCTGATCGTTTCGGCGTTTCAAGCAAAAAGGTGGCGGGCTTCGCGGCTCGCCACCGTCGTTCCGCGCCATCTCCGGTAAAGGTCCATGGTTAATGCGGCCTTAACCTTCCCCCCGATAGTCTGGCGTTCGAATCTGCCGGAATGCGCCATGCGCCCGGCCAGGCAACGATCACGGGGAAGAGCATGCGTTCAGGCGCCTCAGCACCGCTCGCGCTGACCGATACGGGGCACGGCATCCAGGCATTCGCGCGGCGTCAGGTCGGGCGGCTGGCCGGCGCCGGGCTGTTCCTGTTCACCGCCTTCGGCATCGCGGCTTTGGCCACGTGGAACGTTGCCGACCCGAGCTTCTCGCACGCCACCAGCAACGTCGTCACCAACGCCATGGGTTATGCGGGTGCGGTGTTCTCCGACCTTGCCATGCAGTTCTTCGGTCTTGCCGCCGTGGCCGGTCTGGTGCCCGCGGTTGTCTGGGGCTTTCTGCTTTTCACCGCGCGCGGCGTCGACAAATTGCCGAAGCGCGGCTTCGCCTGGTTCGGCTTCGCGCTTCTGGCCGCGGCCATCGCCGGCTGCGTGACGCCGCCCAACACCTGGCCGCTGCCGACCGGGCTTGGTGGCGTCTTCGGCGACATGGTGCTGAAGATCCCGGGCATCGCCGTCGGCGGTTACCCGAAAGGGCTTTTCGCGACGATCATCGCGGTCGTCCTCGCCGCGCCGATGTTATGGCTGTTTGCCTATGGCTCGGCGCTGATCGCGCGCAAGAACGGCTTCGCCGTCATGGAGCGCGCTGCTGCGCCCGATCCGCGCGAGCAGGACGAGATGCTGTTCGACGAGGATGAGGACGAGGGCGACGAGGGCATCCTGGCGCTCGGCGCCGTCACCCATTGGTGGCTGTCGTTCCGCGCCTTCTTGCATCGCCGCGCCGAGCGCCGCAGGCGGGAGCGCGACGAGTTCGAGCCGCCGATGCAGCCCAAGTCCAGCGCATGGCGGCGCGCCGCCGAGCGCGTCGAATCGGCCGAGTTCGCCGAAAGCCGGGTGAGCCCGGGCGGCCGCGCCCGTGTCGAGCCGGAATTCTTCGCCGCCATGGTCAACGACCGCAGCGCTTCAGTCGATCCGGCGGACCAGGATATTTTCGAAAACGAGCAGGACGAGGACGTCGACCTCGAC
>NZ_RZSA01001131.1:0-1935 GCF_003998075.1 Mesorhizobium sp. M2A.F.Ca.ET.037.01.1.1
AACAGCGCCGACGGGTCGAGCCTGATGCCGAGACGGTCGGCTACGAGCTTGGCGAGCCGCGCCTTGTTCTGGCGCTTCACGGCGGCGAATTTCTCGCGGAAGGCGGCATCGTCGGCCAAGGGGTCGAGATCCTTGATCCTCTCAATATCGTCCATGAAGCGGTCGCCGATGGCCTCGCGGGCAAGCGCGGTGAGGCCAGGATTGCACTGGATCAGCCAGCGTCTCGGCGTGATGCCGTTGGTCTTGTTGTTGATGCGATCGGGATAGAGCTTGTGGAGATCGGCGAACACCGTCTCCTTCATCAGTTCGGTGTGCAGCGCCGAGACGCCGTTGATCGAATGCGAGCCGACAAAGGCCAGGTTGCCCATGCGCACGCGGCGGTCGCCATTTTCCTGGATCAGCGAGATGCGTGCGATCTGGTCGCCCGAGAATTTTCCGGTGGCCCGAGCCTCCAGCAGCACCTGGGCATTGATGGCGTAGACGATCTGCATGTGGCGCGGCAAAAGCCGCTCGAACAGCGGCACCGGCCAGCTTTCAAGCGCCTCGGGCAGCAGCGTGTGGTTGGTGTAGCCGAAGGTGCGCTTGGTGATGTCCCAGGCAAGGTCGAAATCCATGCCATGGACGTCCATCAGCAGCCGCATCAGCTCCGGCACCGCCACCGCGGGATGCGTGTCGTTGAGATGGATCGCCGCCTTGTCGGGCAAAGACTTCAAGTCGCCATATTGGCTGAGGTGGCGCTGGACGATGTCCTGCAGCGAAGCGGTCGAGAAGAAATATTCCTGCCTGAGCCTAAGCTCCTGGCCGGCCACGTGGGAATCGGCCGGATAAAGCACGCGCGACAGCGCGTCGGCCTTGTTGCTTTCGGCCAGCGCGCCGATGTGGTCGCCGGCGTTGAACTTGTCGAGCAGGATCGGGTCGATCGGCATGCCGGACCAGAGCCTCAGCGTGTTGACGCGCCTGGCGCGCCAGCCGGCCACCGGCGTGTCGTAGGCGACCGCCAGCACATGCTCGGTCGGCTTCCAGACGTGGCGCTCGAGCCGGCCGTCCTTCGAAGTGATCGATTCCACCGAGCCGCCGAAGCCGACCTCGAAGGAGCGTTCTCGCCGCTCGAATTCCCACGGGTTGCCGTGGTCGAGCCAGGTCTCCGGCAATTCGACCTGCCAACCACCCTGGATTTCCTGGCGGAACATGCCGTTGGCGTAGCGGATGCCGTAGCCGTGGGCGGGGATGTCGACGGTCGCCATGCTTTCCATGAAGCAGGCGGCGAGACGGCCGAGACCGCCATTGCCAAGTGCTGCGTCTGGCTCGAGGCCAGCGATCAGGTCTAGGTCGACGCCGAGCGAGGACAGCGCCTCGCGCATGTTCTCCATCAGATCGAGATTGGAGAAGGCGTCGCGCATCAGGCGGCCGATCAGGAATTCGAGCGAGAGGTAATAGACCCGCTTTTCCTGCTGGTCGTAGGCTTCCTTGGTCGCCTGGATCCAGTGGTCGACGATGCGGTCGCGCACCACCTTGATCGAGGCGGTCAGCCAGTCATAGGGCGTGGCGACGGTGGTGTCCTTGCCGACCCGGTATTTGAGCGACATCAGGACTTCTTCGGCAAGCGTCTTGGGATCGGGATGGTCGAGGACAGGTGCTTCGATCGTCATGGCGGATGTCATTTCGCCTCTCGTTCAGTTGGCCTGATCATAGCGGCTTTCGCCGTTTCTCCCAGCCCATCCTATCGCATTGCAGCATGCGTTCAATCGATTTAGTGATCGAGCCAGCAGCCTGCCTGCTGCAGTTGACCTATCCTGGAATCAAGCCGCCAGCGCATCCTCCGGCGGCTTCTTGGCGCCGGTCATGAGCGCGACGGCGTCCGACATTGAAATCTGCTTGGGATCGACGACGCAGAGCCGGCGCGCTCATGACCGGCGCCAAGAAGCCGCCGGAGGA
>NZ_RZSA01001132.1:0-1933 GCF_003998075.1 Mesorhizobium sp. M2A.F.Ca.ET.037.01.1.1
CGTGTCGTGAACGCTGTCACCACCCGCCGCCACCGCCGCCACCACCCCCACCCAGAGGCGCGATGACAGGCGCGGGTTCGCTCGTCACCGGCTTGATCGGCCTCCTGGCGGTCGCCTTCTTTTGCTTGACCACCGTCGGCGTCGTCGTCACGCGGACTTGCTTGGTCGGCTGTTTCGCTGTCGGCGCCGGCTCGAACCTGGGCGCCACGGTCGTGCATCCCGCGACCGCAAGGAAAAATGTTGCAATGACCGCTTGCTTCAATGCCCCGCCCACCACTGCCTCCTTGTTGATCAGAATAGGTCCCGACGCGGATTGGATTGCTCCCAGACGGCTCTGGCCGTCTTGATCAATTGGTCGTCTACCGACCCGCCGGCGGAAATTTTCGATTTGAGCTCCGAACGCAATTGCTTCAACGCAGCCGTCTTCGGCTTCGTGCCGAACTGCGCGAGGGTCGTCCGAGCGCCCGGTAACTCGTTACGAAGATCAAGTCCTGCCGCGAACGCCAGATAGCGAACGGCGACCGCCTGATCGGATTTGTCGCCCTTCTGCATCTCGATAGCCGCGCGATCATAGGCCGCCGAGTAGTCGCCGCGATCGGTCGCCAGCTCGAACAGCCTCTGCGCTTCGGCAAGGTTCTTGTCGACGCCGTCACCATCCCGGTACATGCGCGCAAGACTGCCGGGCGCATAGGGCTGGCCGAGATCCATCGCCTTTTGGAAAAGCGCCTGGGCTTGCTTGGTATCCTTCTCGACGCCGCGTCCGCTGAGATAGTTGCGGCCGAGAATGTTCATCGAATACATGTCCTGGCGCTCGACGCCCGCCTTGAGGAAGGCAACGGCGCGAGCCGGGTCGGCGGGCACGCCATTGCGGCCTTCGGTGAAGATCGCCGCAAGATCGTTCATCGCGTAGGTATGGCCCATAGCCGCCGCCTTCAGCAGCAGGTCGAGGCCCTTGCCAGTATCGCGCTGAACGCCGAGACCATTGAACAGCGCGCGTCCCCAGGCGGTCATTCCATAGGGATCGCCTTTGTCAGACGCCTTTGCATAGAAGCCATTCGCCTTCGCCGGATCCACGGCCGTTCCTATGCCGGACGAAGCGATATAGCCCAGCTCGAACACAGCGCGGACATGTCCCTTGTCGGCGGCGTCCTGGATTGCCTTCTTGGCCTCGTCGACCTTGCCGGCGGCCAGCAGCGCGCGGCCGAGTTCGTAGTGGAATCGCGCGACATCGGGATAGGCCTTCACCGCCGCCCGGCAGGCGTCCACCGCGCCGGCGCCGATCTCATTCGGCAAGAGGCCGGGGACGACGCCCTGCAGGTCCAAAGGCTCGCCTGCCTTCTGGTCGCACCGATCGACACTGGGCGACAGCTTCATCGTCGCCGGCTTTGACGGTGTGTTGTCGGCCCTGATTTCGACGCCGACTATCAATGGCTGGACCGTGCCTATCTGCGGCTCGTAGCGCAGTTTATCGACTTCATCGGCCGTCAGGCTCGATTGCGGCGACAGTGTCCGATCCGGCAGGGACAGCGTCCCGGTTGCCGGATAGCTCGCGAGCTTCACGCTGACCGCCGGATCCTTGGTCGGCAAATCCAGCTTCAGCGGAACCGGGCCGACACCGACCGGCACGTTCACGTCGTGGTTCTCGATCGCTTCGGCGGCGCCGGCGATGTGGATGCCGCGCTCCACCACCTGCTGCTTCTGCTCGGACTCCAGGGAGGCCACGAGCTGCTTGCCGGCGGCGCCGTCGCCGTTCTTGACCCGGAACACGAGGATGCCTTGCGATCCGCCGCCCCACTCGTCATGCGCAGCATAGGCCAGCATGTCGACCTGGTCCTCGGCGTCGGCGCCCTTCGGCACGTCCATCTGGAGCCGCGGCAGATCCTTGCCCTCTATTGGCTGGCCCGTCGCGACCGGCTTGCCGTCCAGGATCAGG
>NZ_RZSA01001133.1:0-1933 GCF_003998075.1 Mesorhizobium sp. M2A.F.Ca.ET.037.01.1.1
ATACCGGCATGGCGGCTTTCGAGGTCGAAGGTCGGATCGTCTGGAACCAGCTGCTGGTCGCGGCATCGCTGGTCTCGGGTATATCACTTGCCGCGCTTTCGCTGTTTATCGTGCTGCGTCGCCCGTCGACCCTGGCGACAGTCGCCGGTGCCGTCCTGCTGACGCTGGCGATCTGCACGCTGCATTTCATCGCCATGGCCGCCGTCTCGATCTATCCGGATTCCTCGATCGAGATCTCGAAATTCACGATCGCTCCGATGTCGCAGGCTTTCGCAGCCGCGACGGCAAGCCTCGTCATCCTGGTGCTGGCGGCCACCGCGCTGTGGATCGATCTGCGCTTCCGCCGTCACAGGATCGAGGCGGAGCGCATGCACGGCCTCGCCAATGCTGCCGTCGAAGGCCTCATCGTCTGCGACGGCAACCGCATCGTCAGCGCCAACGACAGCATCGCGGCGCTGAGCGGCATCGCCGCCGGCGCGCTGAACACGATGAGGCTGGGCGAGCTGTTCGGCGAACGAATTGCGTCGGCCGTTGCCACCGGCAACGGACAGGCGCAGGAAGCCGACCTCCGCGGTCAGGACGACAGCCGGATACCGGTGGAGCTGATCGCCAGGAGAATCGATTATTGCGGCAAGCCGCATCTGGTCGTGGCCGTGCGCGACATACGCGAACGCAGGAAGGCCGAACAGGAGATCATGCGGCTTGCGAATTACGACCCGCTCACCGGCCTTGCCAACCGCCGTAGCTTCGCCAGCCGTCTGGAAGCCGAGATCGCCGCGTCCGCGCCAGATGGCAAAAGCAGTGGCAAAGGTAGCCAGCTGGCGCTCATGCTGCTCGACCTCGACCGGTTCAAGGAAGTGAACGACCTCTTCGGCCACGCCGCTGGCGACGCCGTGCTGCAAAAGGTGGCTCACTGCGCCTCCAGCGTGCTGCGCCACGGCCAGATGCTGGCCCGGCTTGGCGGCGACGAATTCGCCATCATCGCCCCCAACCTTCCTGACCCGCAGGCGGCGGGCCGCATAGCCGAGGCGGTGCTTTCGGCTCTGCGCCAGGAAAACCGGTTGTCGCCCGGCGGCATGGTGTCGGCCAGCATCGGCATCGCGCTTTACCCGCTCGATGCCGACGAACAGGCGGCGCTGGTCAGCCATGCCGACACCGCGCTTTATCGCGCCAAGGCCGAAGGCAAGGACACCTTCCGCTATTTCGAGGCCTCCATGGGTGCCGAGGCGCGCGACCGGCGCAGCCTGGAGCAGGATCTGCGCCAGGCAGTGGCGCGCGGCGAATTCCGGCTCGTCTATCAGCCGCAGAAGGAAATCAGCAGCGGCAGGATGATCGGCTTCGAAGCCCTGCTCCGCTGGCAGCATCCCGACCGCGGCGAGGTTCCGCCTTCGGTGTTCATCCCGGTGGCCGAGGATAGCGGTTCGATTGCCCAGATCGGCGAGTGGGTGCTGTCGACCGCCTGCGAGGAGGCCGCGACATGGAAGAACCCGCTGACGGTCGCTGTCAACGTCTCGGCGGTGCAGCTTCACAATCCAGATTTCAGCCGCAAGGTGCATGAGGTGCTGCTTCGCACCGGCCTGGCGGCGGGCCGGCTCGAGCTCGAGATCACCGAGACGGCGTTGGTGAAGGACATGCCGCGCGCGCTGGCCACCTTGCGTCAGATCAAGGCGCTGGGCGTACGCGTGGCGATGGATGATTTCGGCACCGGCTATTCCTCGCTCTCCAACCTGCGCGCCTTCCCCTTCGACAAGATCAAGATCGACGGGTCCTTCATCAAGTCGGTCGACCGCAACGGCCAGGTCGCGACCATCGTGCGCGCCGTGCTCGGCCTGGGGCGCGGCCTCGGCCTGCCGGTCCTGGCCGAAGGCGTCGAGACGCTCGACGAATTGCGCTTCCTCGATGCCGAGGATTGCGACATCGGCCAGGGATATTT
>NZ_RZSA01001134.1:0-1932 GCF_003998075.1 Mesorhizobium sp. M2A.F.Ca.ET.037.01.1.1
ACATCATGGAGGGCACCAAGCCGCTCACCGACCTGGCGGACTCACGGCGCGACCTTGCGCTGATGGCCGAGATCATCGCGCGGATGAGAGAGAGCGGCGGGAGATAAGGTCGCCGGCCGCGACATGCAGGCGGTCAGGTCCCGCTGGGGTCCGACCACCTTGTCAGCGCGACGGAGATGGCGAGGGCACCATGTGGCTGCCCCCGCCAGAAGCATCAGCGATCGGCGCTTCAAGTCACCGTGCGTTCCTGAATTGAAAGCCGCTGAGCACTTGCTCGTCGGGATCGATCGCACCCAGATTCTTGACGATCCGGAATCGACCGCTCTGTGCCTGCGCGATGTACATGTTCATGCGAACATGGTGTTGTCCGGGAACCATCTCGGCCGGACCGCCCGGGCCTTCGCCGATCCGCACGTGATCGAGCGCCTGTATAACCGCATCTCGCTCGACACTGCCTGCTTCCTTTACCGCAGCTTCCCACATCTTGATTGCCCGGTAATGTCCGGTGCACCCGCTGCCCGCGGTCAAGGTGGCGCCGCCTGGGAACCGCTCGCTATAGCGGCGCAAGAGCGCGCGGCCGAACGGTTCGTCGAGTTCCTAGTAGTAGTCGAGGCAGCTGTAGAGGCCCTCGATCTGCTCGGACGGCACCAGATTGAAGAAGTTCTCGTCGAAGTAAGTGCAGACGATTCTGCCGCCGCGTTTGCCGAAACCGGCCTTGTGCAGTTCTTCGAGGAATGGCGTCAGGCCCGGCGGGACAATGGTGTTGAAAACCACGTCGGTGCCGCTTGCCATGATCTGCTGCACCGTCCGCCGGAAATCGACGGTGTCGAGCGGGAAATACTCCTCGCCGACGATCTCGCCGCCATTGGCGTGCACCGCCCGACTGGCGGCCTTGTTGAGCAGATGCGGCCAAATGTAGTCGGCCGACGGCAGATAGAACCGCTTCGCCCCGGTGCTCTTCATCAGCCATGGGATCAGCGGGTCGACCTGCTGCGCGGGCACGGGGCCCGTGCAGAAGATCAGGGGATCATTTTCGTGTCCTTCATACTGCTCGGTATAGATGTAGAGCGTCCTGCCCCGCGTGACCGCCTCGCTTTTGATCGCCAGGCGGGTCGAACTGTAGATACCGCCGACGACCACATCGACCTTGTCGGCATCGACCAGTTTCGCGGCCTTTGCCATGGCGACACTGTCGGTAGTCTCGCCATCCTCGATGACGAGTTCCGCCGGCCGGCCGAGCAGGCCGCCTTTGGCATTGATATCGTGACGAGCATCGTGGTGAGGTTCGCGTTTGCGATGCCCATGAAAGACAATGGGCCTGTCAGTTCGGCGATGAGGCCGATCTTGATGGGTTTCGGATCCATTTGAAGTCTCCGATTACCGGTTTCATGTCTAGATTTTGCCGGACGCGCCGCCGCCGACGGCAGGCGACGCGCGGCGTGGACCTCAGGCCTCGTAGCGGCCGAGCAGCAGTGCCGCCTGCGGCTTGCCGACATGGCCGGCTTCCTGAAGGATCGCCGGCACCTCCGGATCCGACACGAAATTCTTCCAGCCCTCGGCGTCCCAGTCGAAGATCGCCCAGACGCGGTCCGGTTCGCTCGGGTCGCGGAACACGGTTGCGCCGTTTGAGCCGTGCAGTCGGCGCTTGTCGGCGCCCTTGGTTGAAAAGATGCGGATAAAGTGGTCGACGTCCGCCACCTTGGTCGTTGCGAGAAGCATCGGATTTCCTCCTGTCGGTCGCGGCCACCATTGGTCCGTCGACAGGAGCACGATGCGCGCCTTGCAGCGGGCGCACATGGGGTGAATTCCCTAGCCGGCATTTCGCCCGGCCGGACAAGGCCATGCTCGACCGCGTAGAGCGCGGCTGCGCCACGGGTGCCCACGCCGATCTTGGCGTAGACCGCCTGGATGTGATGGTCCGCGGTCTTGGGC
>NZ_RZSA01001135.1:0-1932 GCF_003998075.1 Mesorhizobium sp. M2A.F.Ca.ET.037.01.1.1
ATCCACTGCCAAGGCGGCCTGAGGCCCCAAGAGCGAGGCAAAATAACCCGCCAAAGCGGCCAGAGCGCCTTTCAAAAAACGCCCATCCGCCTCGTGCGCTAAATATCGACTCCCATGCAAAACCCTCCTCGGGGAGAAGGTGGCCGCGAAGCGGCCGGATGAGGGGGAGTCCGTAAGCCCCGAGTCAGCGCGCCCGGAATGAAGCGATCAGGCTTTCGGCCATGCGCACGAATTGCGCGCTCGGGCCTTCGGCGCCGACGCTCTGCATCGAGACGCGGGCGCCTTCGAGCAGCAGCGACAGCGTGTCGGCAAGCAGTTCGGCCTGGCCGATGCCGGCATCGCGGCAAAGCGCTACCAGCTTCTCGCGCTGGGCTTCCTTCAGTTCCTTGATGACGCGCCTGGCCGGGTGGTCGGCCTCGGTGAGCTCGACGGCGGCATTGGCCATGTCGCAGCCGCGGCTGTCGGCGCTGAGCAGTTCCGAAGCCTTCTGGACCCAGGCATGCAACTGGGCGAGCTTGTCGCCGGGATGCTGGGCCTCGAACTCGTCCCAGATCCTTGAAGCCTTCGCCGCCGTGGCGCGCAGGCATTCAACGACCAGCTCGTCCTTGGACTCGAAATGGCGGTAAAGCGTCATCTTGTTGGTGCCGGCAGCCTCGGTGATGGCGTCGACGCCAACGCCCTTGATGCCGTGCTTGTGGAACATGTCCTGCGCCGTCTCCAGGATCCGATCCCGGGGACGGGAACGCTCCGCGACGCCGTCACTCATGATGATCTCCTTTCGTCGTTTCCAAAAAAACCGTCGCCACCTCTTGACTAGGGTGTTACCGGTCTGTAACTTTTAGATGTTACTTACTGGTAACACCTATATCACTCCCCGTCAAACGACAAGGCCCTCCGATAGCCTGCCAGAGTGAGATAGGACGAAAAAGCAGCCTGTCATGCGGCTTCGGCCGGTGAAAAAGAGAAAAGCGGTCCGTGATCAATCGATGCGGACCGAGCAAGGAGCCGCTCCTATGCAAAAGCGCAAAGACCTGACGATCGACGAAGCCGTCCGGGATCCGATGATCCGGCTGGTGATGAAGGCGGACGGAATCGACCCCAAAGCCTTCGAACGGATGCTGCGCCAGCGCGCGGCGAAACAGGCGCCGGATGATGAAATCCTGCCTTCCTTCCTGCAGGATTCCGGTTCCGGCCGGACCCGGCGCCTGCGTCATTTCGCAAAGCCCTTCGTCGAGGCATGCGCATCATGGTAAACTTCTTCGTCCACCGCCCGATCTTCGCGTCCGCGATCGCCATCATCATGGTGCTCGCCGGCGCGATCGCCTATTTCCTGCTGCCGGTCTCGCAGTTCCCCGACATCACGCCGCCGCAGGTCGTGGTCAGCGCCCACTATCCGGGCGCCAGCGCGCAGGTCGTGGCCGATACGGTCACCACGCCGCTCGAGCAGCAGATCAACGGCGTGCAGGGCATGACCTACATGTCGTCGACGAGCTCAAATGACGGCTCGTCCACCATCACCATCACCTTCGACGTCGGCTATCCGCTGAGCACGGCGGCCGTCGACGTGCAGAATCGCGTCAGCCAAGCGGCGTCCTCCCTGCCGGCAATCGTGAACCAGGGCGGCGTGACGATCAAGAAGCAGAACCCCAATTTCGTGCTGATCGTCGACCTCACCTCGCCGGACGGCTCGGTCGATCCCGTGGCGCTGAGCAACCTTGCCTATCTGCAGGTGGTCGATCCGCTGAAGCGCCTGCCGGGCGTCGGCGACGTGCAGATCTTCGGCGAGCGCCGCTATTCGATGCGCGTCTGGCTCGACCCAGACAAGCTCGCCAATCTCGGTATCACCGCCGTCGACGTCCAGAACGCCATCGCCGAGCAGAACGTGCAGGTCGCGGCCGGCAAGATCGGCCAGTCGCCGGCGCCGGCCGGCAC
>NZ_RZSA01001136.1:0-1931 GCF_003998075.1 Mesorhizobium sp. M2A.F.Ca.ET.037.01.1.1
CCACCACCACATCATAGTGATCGGTCATTTTTCCAAAAATCCGCTTTCAGAGATGGACAGACACATGTCCCTGCCACCTCGCGCTGTCAAGGAGGAAGACCGGACCCGTTTCACGTGAAACATTAATCCGGCCCAATTGCGTAGCGTTTCACGTGAGTCACTGCCGGACAGAGGCCGCTCCGTGTTTCACGTGAATCATTTACCAATGCAGAACTGCGAAAAGATGACGTCGAGCAGATCCTCTACATCGACGGCACCGACGATCCGCCCGAGGCGCTCCGCCGCCAACCGCAATTCCTCGGCGCGCAGCTCCTGGCTGTGCCCTGACAGCGCCGCCCTCAGGAAATCCATCGCCTCTTGCAGCAGCTCGACATGCCGCATTCTGGAGGGCAGGACGTCACCGGCCTCGCCAACCGCGGCGGCGGCGCGGCTTCCGATCTCACCGAGAAGGCGCCCCAGTCCGCTGCCGTCCCTGGAAGAAATCACCAGGTCGTAGGCACCGGCGCCGACATCGGCGACGTCCGACTTCGTGCCGATTCTCAGCAACGGAGCCCCAGCCGAGACTTCCCCGACAGGCGCCGGATTGGCCATATCCTCCAACAGCAGAACAAGATCCGCCACATCAGCTTTGGCCCGTGCTCTTTCGATGCCGATCGCTTCCACCTTGCCCACGGCGTCGCGCAGCCCGGCGGTATCGACAAGCCGCACCTTCAGCCCGTTGAGGTCCATGACGACCTCGAGCAGATCGCGGGTCGTGCCAGGCTCGTCAGTGACGATCGCCGCTTCACGCCGCGCCAAGGCGTTGAACAGGGAGGATTTGCCGGCATTCGGCGCGCCGAGGATCACGACCTCAAAACCGTCACGGATGATCTCCGCGGCCTTGAACCCCTCGACGTGCCATTCGATCTCGCCGATCATCGCTGTCACGTCTGACCAGATCGCCTCCGAAACGGAGCCAGGCACATCCTCCTCGTCGGCGAAGTCGATCTCCGCCTCGATCATCGCACGCGCGTGGATCAGCCGGCGCCGCCAGCTCAAATAGAGTTCACTCTGCGCGCCTTCCGCATTGCTGAGGGCGAACCGGCGCTGCGCCTCGGTTTCTGCATTGACCAGGTCGGCCAGGGCCTCCGTCTCGACCAGATCCAGCCTGCCGTTGAGAAAGGCACGCCTGGTGAACTCCCCGGGCTCGGCATGCCTGACGCCTTCGAAGCCGGTGATCGTCTCCAGCATCTTGGCGGCGACCGCGCGGCTGCCATGCACCTGGAACTCGGCGACATCCTCGCCGGTGAAGCTGCCGGGGCCCGGAAAGAACAGCACGAGCCCGTGGTCGATCGTCGAGCCATCCGCCGCCCTGATCGTCCGTAAATTGGTAAACCGATCCTTAACCGGCCCGGCGATCGTTTCGACCACGAATCGAGTCTTCGGCCCGGAAATGCGGATAACCGCGATGCCCGCGGGCAGGCGGCCGCTGGACAGCGCGACGATCGAATCCTTCGAAGCCATTGGCGAAACCATTTGCCGTACCTGCCGAACCGCCTAGATTAAAAGGTAGAGCGTGTCGGCCGCTTCACCTTTCGGCATCACGCTCTGACCTCTGCCTCAAACCACGCCGAGCCGCCCATCGTGACCTTGCCCGCGCGAAACCTGCTTGCCGAAGAAGCCAGCCCCTATCTGCGGCAGCACAGCGACAATCCCGTCCATTGGCGCGGCTGGTCGCCGGCCGCCCTTGCCGAAGCCAGGGAACTCGGCCGGCCGATCCTGCTCTCCATCGGCTACGCCGCCTGCCATTGGTGCCATGTCATGGCGCATGAAAGCTTCGAGAACGACGCCGTCGCGGCCGTCATGAACCGGCTCTACGTGAATATCAAGGTCGATCGCGAGGAGCGGCCGGACATCGACCAGATCTACATGGCTGCGCTCCATGCCATGGG
>NZ_RZSA01001137.1:0-1927 GCF_003998075.1 Mesorhizobium sp. M2A.F.Ca.ET.037.01.1.1
GCTCAACGCCGCGCGGCTGGCGGCCGACCTTGTCGACGCGATGGAGGATGGCCGGTTGAAGCTGTTCGGCCAGGAGATCCATCGGCTCGGCCTGCCGTGGGAGGACAGCCGCCATGTCGAGGTCCTGGCCAGGCTCGAGGCCCGCACCGGCACGATGATCCCGCCCGGCGATTTCATGCCGGTCGCCGAACGTTTCGGCCTTGCCGCGCGGCTCGACCGCTGGATCATCCGCACCGCGCTGACGCGCCACGGCGAGGCGATGCGCGCGGGCGCCATCGCGCTCGACTTCAACCTGTCGGCGCAGACGCTTTCCGATCCGCATCTATGGGATTTCGTCGACGAGGCCATCGCCGAGAGCGGCGCGCCGCCGTCGGCCATCGGCTTCGAGATCACGGAGACCGCTGCCGTCACCAATTTCGACGCGGCGGCCGAGTTCGTGCGCAAGGCGAGGCTCCGCCATTGTCGCGTCAGCCTTGACGATTTCGGCGCCGGCATGAGCTCGTTCGAATATCTCAGGCGCTTCCCCATCGACGCCATCAAGATCGATGGTTCCTTCGTCGAGCACATCGCCGACAGCCGTTTCGATCGCGAGATCGTCTCGGCGATCACCGGCATCGCGCGCTCGATGGGCGCCGCCGTGGTGGCCGAAAAGGTCGAGGAGAAAAACGCGCTGGAGATCCTCATGGGCATGGGCGTCGCCTATGGCCAGGGCTATTTCCTGCACCGGCCCGAACCGCTGGCGGCGATCGTGGCAAGAGCCGCCGGCGGCTCGATGTCACCGGAACGGCCGCATGCCAGGTTGGGCTGAAAATAAGCAGTTGCTAAAATTACAATTACTCACTTAAGGGCGCTGTAATCCGGCGCGGCAAAGATGCTCCGATAACCGGATCGGAGCGCCTGCATGAAAACCCTTCCCTTGCTTGCGGCAACCGCAATCGGCCTGCTCGGCATCTTCGCCGCCCAGTCATCCCATGCTGGCTCGGATAATGGCGGCGGGTTGACGGCGGCGTCGACAGCCGACGATGACGAGGTCAACACATCCAGCGTTGGCGACGACCACGAGGCCGCAGAGAATGACGACGCCGGGCATGGCGGCGACAGGGCCGCCTCCGGCTCGCATGAAGGCGACCAGGACGGCGATCACCAGGGCGAGGATCACGATGGCGACAACGAAGGCGGCGACGGTGGCAGCCATGACGGGGGCGGCGACACCGGCGGCGGCGGTGGCGGCGGCGATGGTGGTGGTGGCGGCGACGACTGAGCTTCGGCATTGAGCCAAACCAAGGCGATAGCGCGGCTCATCGTTAAAAGGTGAACCATCGTTCTATCGAACTCTTAGGACAACCGGGTTATTCCCTGTGAAACGCTTCGCTCGGGACATGAGGTCTTGGCTTGACTGTCCGGCGTCCGGTCCATGACGGACGGGCGCGTGCGAGACCCGGCAATGTCTTCGACGCTCAGCACCGCGCTTGTGATCCTGCAGCCGCAGCGCCTGCCGCCACCAGCGAGACCCGCCGCGAGCATCGACAGCGTCGCCGGCCCGGCGGCTTCGCCGGTCATGCAGCCCGCGGTCTCGGCATCCAAGTTCAGCCTCGACGGCCTCAACATCACGGCAACCAAGGTCCGGCTGATGCAGCAGGCGGGCAAGGAGTTCGGCGTCGACCAGACCGACTACGAGTCCGTGTCTTCCTACGGTTCGGCGATCAAGAGCGCCGTCGAGGCGTTGAAACGGCAATCTCCGTCGGCGGTTGCCAAGATCGAAAGGCAGCTTGGCCTGGACCAGCTTGGCGTTTCGCTGGATGCGCTGGTCAACGCGATCGTCCGCCCGCAAGGCGGCGACAACGACAGGCTGGATGCCGCGTTGAAGCGGCACGCAAGCGGGGAGGGCGACCAGCCGGACGAGCTCGGGCTCTACAGCCTCTGAGGC